>USGH01000054.1 GCA_900554225.1 uncultured Eubacteriales bacterium
GGAGCTGCACGAAAAGTATGCACAAGTCATGCCGACGCTGCGTGAAATGCACAAGCTGTACGGACATCTACAGCGGCAAGCAGCGGATCGCGGGGTGCTGGAGCTGTCCGATCAGGAGACGGAGATCGTGCTGGATGCGGACGGGATGCCGATCGAGCTGAAACGGCGGGAGCGCGGCGAGGCGGAAAAGATGATCGAGCAGTTCATGCTCTGCGCGAACATGACGGTGGCGGAGCTGCTCTACGATCACGCGCTGCCGTGTCTGTACCGGATCCACGAAACACCGGACGCGGAGAAGATTGCCTCGTTCGGGATATTCGCCCACAATCTGGGTTTACAGGCGGGGGACATTGTGCCGGAAGCGGTAAAGAAGCCTGCGGCACTGTCGCAAAGTCTGCGGCGGGTCCTTCGGGAGGCACAGGAGCGCGGGCTTGGCGACACGGTATCGGCGGTTCTTCTGCGGAGCATGATGAAGGCGAAATACGTTGCGGAATGTGCGCCGCATTTTGGTTTGGGCGCGCCGGTATACTGCCACTTCACCTCGCCGATCCGTCGGTATCCGGATCTCTTTGTCCACACGGTGCTGAACGCGGTGCTGCCGTACACGCCGGATGGGATTCTGGCGAGCGGTACGGAGCTGCCGGGGGCTGCGATTCCGGAGGTGTTGGCGGCAGCTGCATCGGAGCGCGGTGCGTTTGCCACGGAATGTGAGATTCGTGCGCAGGAGGCGGAGTGGCGGATCGAGGATCTGTACATTGCGTTGTATATGCGCTCCCACATCGGCGAGGAATTTGATGCCGTGGTAGACGGGGTGATGCCGTTCGGGATCTTTGTGCGCTGCGAGAATCTTGCCGAGGGTCTGATTCCTGCCGCGACGATGGACGGGATCCAGATCAACGAAACCGCCTACACCTTCCGCTACCGTGGCGCGCAGTACACCTTAGGCACTCCGCTGCGTGTCCGTCTCGACGACGCGGACATTTCTTCCGGCAAGTTAACGTTCTCCGTGGTCTGACGCGGGGGAGACGGGGAAAACGGGACGCTTCCTGAGAACGCGCTTGTTCGTTCCGGCTTGGGCAAGAACCTTTATAAATGGATGGATTTCGTTTGTGCAGGTCCGTTTGTGCACCAAATTTGCTGTTTTTTTCGACTTTCCCCTTGACAAACGCATAAAAATGCGGTATACTATCATAAAGGCAATGCGGAGAGGCAGAGATCACAGAGCTTTCCACAGAGAATTGGCGGTTGGTGCGAGCCATTGAAAGACAGGGATTTGTGTGTAGCCCCGCGGGAGCATATCCCGAATGCCGGAAGGAAGAACGCGCAGCGGTGACAGGCAGCGTCAGTAGAACCTTCCCGTAACGACTGCGTCAAGGGTCTAAGGCTTCATGGGAGCCGGAGTGGTGCTGATTTTCGGCACAATTTGAGTGGTACCGCGGACAGGATATATCGTTCGTCTCAAAGATTCCAAATCACAGGATCTTTGGGGCGGACTTTTTGTTTTGCGCGGGAACTCTATGCGTGAAATAGGCAGCGAAATACGGTTTCCCCTTTCCCAGATAAAGGAGTACAGGACATGAGCAAAATCACAGGATTGTCGTTTAAGATCAAAGAAATGGCAGGCAGAATCCGGGAGCTGCGCGAGATCGAGGGCTACTCGATTGCGGATATGGCAGCACGTACCGGAACGTCGGAGGCGGAATATCTTGCCTGCGAGAATGGCGAGAGCGACCTCAATTTCGCGTTTATTTATCGGTGCGCACTCGTGTTCGGCGTGGATGTCACCGACATCATCGAGGGCAAATCGCCGACGCTGGCGGGATACACGCTCACCCGGCGCGGAGAAGGGCAGGAGATCAACCACGCGCACGGCATGACGTACTATAACCTTGCCCACGCGTTCATGAACCGGATCGCCGAACCGCTGTATGTCGAGATCGACTACGACGAGGAAGCACTCCATCGCGACATTGAAATGACCACCCACGAGGGACAGGAATGCGACATCGTTGTCGAGGGTGCCCTGAAGGTACAGGTCGGCGAACACAGCGAGATCCTCCACGCGGGCGACACCATGTACTACGACAGCGGCATTCCGCACGGGATGATCGCCGTAGAGGGGAAGCGGTGCATCTTCTACGCCATCGTCCTCAATCCGTCCGGCGAACCGGTTCCCGAATTTTCGATCCCGGGCGCAGAACCGACCGCTGTTCCCAAACGGATCGGCAAACCGAGCGCGGAACGGGTCTATCGCCGCTTCATCGAGACGACGGAGGACGAAAACGGCACGCCCACCCGCATCGCATTCAAGAACACCGACAAATTCAATTTCGCCTTTGACGTGATCGACGCGATTGGCACCGAAAAGCCCGATAAGCGCGCCATGGTCTACGTCGGCAACGACACGACGATCGAGAAAACGTTCACCTTCGCCGATCTCATGCACGGCAGCGCACGCTGTGCGAATTACTTTACCGCGCTCGGGATCAAGAAGGGCGACCGCGTCATGCTCGTGCTGCGCCGGCACTGGCAGTTCTGGATGGCGATGCTGGGACTGAACAAAATCGGAGCGGTGGCGATTCCGGCGACGAATCAGCTCCTGTCCCACGACTTCTCGTATCGCTTTGAGGCGGCGGGGATCACGGCGATTCTCTGTACCGACACAGGCGACACGGCGCGCGAGGTGGACAAGGCGTTGGCGGATTCCGGATATGCCGATCTGCGTGTGAAGCTTCTCGTGGATCCCGAGGAGAAGCCGATCCCGGCGGATCTGTCCGAGACGTGGCGCGATTTCAATACGGAATATGCGCTGTATGCGGAGTCCTACGCGCGGCGCGACGATGCCCCCTGCGGCGACGATCCACTCCTTGCGTTCTTCACCTCCGGGACGACGGGCTATCCGAAGATCGCGCTGCACAACCACAAATATCCGCTCGGCCATTTCCATACCGCCAAATACTGGCACTGCGTGGATCCGGACGGGCTGCACTTCACGATCTCGGATACCGGCTGGGCGAAGGCGATGTGGGGCAAGCTGTACGGGCAGTGGCTGTGCGAAGCGGCGACATTCGTGTACGATTTCGATCGCTTTGACGCGGCGCATATCCTGCCGATGTTCGGAAAGTACCATGTGACGACGTTCTGCGCACCGCCGACGATGTATCGGATGCTCGTGAAGGAGGATCTGTCGCAGTACGATTTTTCCTCTCTGGAGCACGCGACGACGGCGGGCGAGGCACTCAATCCCGAGGTGTACAAGCAGTTTGAGGCGGCGACAGGGCTACAGATCATGGAGGGCTTCGGACAATCGGAGTCCACGTGCATGATCGGCAATCTGGCGGGGCAGACGCACAAGCTGGGTTCGATGGGCAGACCGTGTCCGATCTACGACGTGCATCTGCTGACAGCGGACGGGACAGAAGCGGCACAGGGCGAGACGGGCGAGATCTGCGTGAATGTGGCAGACGGCGCACCGTGCGGGCTATTCATGGGCTACTACCGCGATCCGGAAAAGACGGCGGAGTGCTGGTACGACGGCTTCTACCATACAGGCGACCTGGCATGGCGGGATGAGGACGGATTCCTGTGGTATGTCGGACGGCGTGACGATGTGATCAAGTCGTCGGGCTACCGGATCGGGCCTTTCGAGATCGAAAACGTGATCATGGAGCTGCCCTACGTCCTCGAATGCGGCGTATCGGCGGCACCGGATCCGGTGCGCGGACAGGTGGTCAAGGCGTCGATCGTGCTGACCAAGGGTACGGAAGGCACGGAGGAACTGAAAAAGGAGATCCAGACCTACGTCAAAAAGAACACTGCCCCCTACAAGTATCCCCGCATTGTGGTGTTCTGCACCGAGCTTCCGAAAACGGTCAGCGGCAAGATCATGCGCAATAAGCTGTAAGCGCAAAACATACATAGAGAATACACACGCATCTGCGGCGGACGAGGGAGACACAAATGGTTTCCTTCGCCCGCCGTTTTTTGTGCCGTGCAGCTTTTTTCAAGGAATTTTGCATTTCCTATTCCCTTTTTCGGCGATCTGTGCTATACTATGGATAAACAGTAGTATAAAATTAAAATAACTACAAATGTAACGACGAGAGAGGAAGCTATCATGAAAAAGACGATCACCATGCTTCTGCTTGCCGCCATGCTGTGTACCATAGCGGCGTGCGGCAAAGGAGAAGGCGGCGAAAAGGACGATTCTGCGGTCACCGCAGCGGAAACTCCGATGGAAACAGAACCGGAAACCACGTACATAGATACACTGGGCGCACGGGATTTCGACGGTGCCTCCTATATCATCTATGCGCGCTACGAGGCGATGATCCCGACCCTCAATATGCAGTGCGGCGAGCTGACCGGAGAGATCCTCAACGATACACAGTTCAACCGCGACCGGGAGATCGAGGAAGCGTACAATGTGACGATCGAGTATCCGGAATGGGCAAGCACGGACGGGATGGCTCCGACCATTCGCAGTGCCGTACAGGCGGGGGATTCGATTTGTGATGTGTACGTGGATTCCCTCCACTTCGGCAATTCCGGACTGGGCACAATTGTCCAGCAGGGTGTGCTTTATAACCTTCTTGAGGTGCCCCATTTGCAGCTGGATCGGGAATGGTGGAGTCCCCTGATGTACCAAAACACGCAGTATAACGGCAAGATGTTCTTCACCTCCGGCGATATGGCACCGTTTTCCTTCATCGGACCGGCGTGTGTGTACATGAATCAGACGCTGGCGGAAAACTACGGCGTGGACGAGCAGACGATCTATGATCTGGTATACGACGGCAAGTGGACGTTCGATGAGCTGTACAATCGCTATAACGGCCTAGATACCGACCTGAACGGGGACGGGAAAATGCACTGTCTGGACGACTTCTATGGCATCGTAACGGAATACAACAACCTGACCTCCACATTGTTGCTGGTGGCGAACGGCGTAAAGCTGTGCGAAACGGACGCAGACGGCAGGCTTGCGTTCCATCTGGATGACGAACGCACGGTGGCGGTGATCGACAAGATGGCGAAGTACTTCCAGAAGATCGAGAACAACAACGACAACACGCTGCTTTTCGACCAGACCTTCAAGTATGACCGTGCGCTGTTTGCGATCCATTATGTGGAATCGACGCTGCGCCGGTTCCGCGATATGGAAAGCGATTACGTGATTCTGCCGATGCCGAAGTATGACGACGCGCAGGACACCTATGTAAGCTATATCAATCCGTGGGTGCTCGGCTTTGTGTCGATTCCTCTGACGCAGGACGACATTGACAAAACGGGCTTTATCACAGAGGTGCTGGAGTATAAATCCGTGGAAATGCTGCGCCCGGCGATTTACGATGTGACGCTGAAGGGCAAGGCACTGCGGAATGAGGACAGCCTTGCAATGCTGGACATCGTATTTGATACGACATATCTGGACTACAACGGCATTTATGAGTTCGGCGGTGTGCTCGGTGCGGTAAACGGCGCGATCTTCTATGATAAACCGTATGCCTCCGCCTATGAAGCCGCTCTGCCCAAGGCGGAAGCCCAGCTTGAGGAATTTATGCAGGCATTCTCCTGAGCAGAACCGTGTGAAGGAACAGAAAACGATGGAAGAAGAAGGGCTTGCGTATGCGTATACTGGTGATCGCCGATGATATATGGCATCCTGTGGAGGTGATCCGCCGCGGACTGGAGGCATTCCCGGATGGGGATGTATCGTTTGCTATTGTCTGCACGGCAAAGGATATATTGACCCCGGAGATGCTTGCTGCCTATCCGATCGTGATGATCTGCAAGGGAGACTGCATCAACGCCGCCAATTCCGCACCGTGGTTTGAGGAGGGCGTGACGGAGGTCGGGCCACAGGAATTGCGGGAATACGTAGAGGCGGGCGGCAATCTGCTCGTGATCCACGCAGGCTGTGATGTGAATCCGGAGTGGCTGCCGCAGGAGGAGAAATTCCGCGCACCGTGTCGGGCGTATATTGCGCTCATTGGCTGCCATTTCGTGAGTCATCCGCTCCGCTGTGCCGTGACCGTTCGCCCCGTGGTCTCCCATCCGCTGACAGATGGCGTTTGCGCCTTTACCTGTCGGGATGAGCAGTACGTGGTGGAAGTGACTGCCGCAGACGCAGAGCCGCTTCTGGAAACGGAATCGGAAAGCGGCGGCAGGCAGATCGGCGGGTATCTGCGTCCGGTGGGCAAGGGGAAGATCGTCTTGTACACGCCGGGACATACCTTGTCCGTCTGGCAGGATGCAAACTGGCAGCGACTGCTGCGCAATACCATACGGTATCTGGCAAGAGAATAAACCAATTCCCGGAAACATAGAAAAAGGATCTCGTTTGGTGAGATCCTTTTTGCGTTGTATTTTCTCTTAGTGCTTCTTTGCTACGGCGTAACCGGCGGCGGAAACAATGGCGGCGATTGCTGCTACGATACCCATGTCGAAGGTCTTCGGTGCGGGGGTGACGGTTTCTGCCACGGCTTCAGCGGCAGTTTCGGCAGCGGTTTCCACTACGACTGCTTCGGTTTCCGGTACCGGATCAGCAGCTTTCTTGTAGAAGAAGTTGTCGTAGAACAGGGACTTTACAGTGCTGTCGTCAAAATCGGATGCGAGAGACAGCGTGAGCGTGTGCTTGCCCTTGGTGAGGTCGATCTGGAGTCCGGTGATATACTGAACCTTACCTTCGGTTTCATCGGTGTACTGGAAGTTCATGTATACCCATTCAGCATCGTCAATGCGCACATTGGTGGAACGGGGAACGCTCTGTCCGACCGGCATCAGGGTGAATCCGATGTCATAGGTGCCGTTTTCTTTTACTTCAAATTCGGTGGTGAAATCGCCTTTGCCGTCGTTCTTCAGGTACACGTAGTAACCGCCGGCGCGTGCGTTGGTGGCGCCTTCCTCAAAGGTGTCCTCAAACTCCACTACCTCTGCGTCAGCGAGCCAAGCGGGTTCTTCATCGTAAACGGATGTAAAGGTGTTCGATTTCCAAGCGGCTGCGGAAACCGGAATGAGGAGTGCTGTACAGAGAACGACAGCAAACAGGACAGACAGGATCTTCTTCATGGGATGCCTCCGTATGTAAGATTGATGTAACGAAAATGTAAAATGTTTCGTTATGGCTTATTATAGCATATTCGCGGGTGTCCTGTCAATAGAATTGTTGGAAAAGTTCACAGAAAATGAGAAAAAAGTTGACGTAGGATTGGGGAGTCAGACATAACTAATAAATAGTTATTGTGAATTGCAAATGGGAAGTGCCGCAGGAGCCTTTTTCCCATCACAGCAGAGGAGCCTGCCGGTCCCGCTCCCATACGCCGTGTCCCATTACCGGCGGAGAGATTCCAGATGCTCCTTGACGGAACCCCGGAAATCGCGGAGGTGATCGGCGAGAGGGATAGAGGTTAAGAAGCTGAGAAAGAACTTGCGGCGCAGGTGTTCGCGATCGAGGGTGCGGATGATGGATGCCTTGAGCTCCTCATAGCGCACAAGAATGTTGTTTTCGACAGCGAACGCGCGGATTCTGGCGACGATGTGGAAGGAGTAGACGACGTCCACGCCCATGATACCGGACAGGATGCCGAGAAAGTAGCAGAACGTGATGTGCGCGCTGAACCAGTGGAGGGACGATACGATGAGCGGATTCACCAGAACGGCATACACGGTGCCGAGGAGTGCCCAGATCAGCGAGAACAGCGGGCAGATGATCCCCTTATAGTTGCCCCACAAACGGTCGTAGTCCCACAGCTTCACCTTGAACCCGCAAATGAAGATCTCCCCGGCGATCAGCTCGATGAGGGTCATGCCCACGCCGGACAGCACGAATATGGCTGCAATACGCGCGACTCCGCCCATTGTACCGATCGGCAGGCGGTCGATGAGCGCGGAGATCCCATATAGAGTGCACACGCCAAACCCATAGATCGGCAGATACGGACCGTTCAGAAAGCCGGGGTTCACCCACTTCCGGTCGATATTCTCCTTTTTGAACCGCCGGAAAAACAGCTCCAACACCCATCCGGCGATGGCACCTAAGAAAAACAGGAATGTGAATTGCAGGAATATTTGCATGACAGCTTCTCCAGAATGGCAATGATGTGCCTGTAGTATACCATGAGCAGGCGGTTTTGTCAACAAAAAAGAGAGAATCCGTTGCGATTCCCTCTTTCGTATACACTTTTGTATGAAGCTTAGTGCTTCTTGGATACAGCGTAGCCTGCTGCGGAGACGATGGCTGCGACGGCTGCGATGATGGCAGCGTCGAAGGTCTTCGGAGCGGTTTCTACGGTGGTGTCCGCAGTGGTATCCGCAGCGACAGCGTCCACAACCTCTTCAGTGGTGGTTTCAGCTGCTGCTGCCTTTTCGGTGATCGCCAGTGCGTCAGACACGAACACGCGGTCCGGATCGCCGTGGTCGCACACGTAGATCTTGTTGTTCATGATGCCTGCGCCGGAGAAGCCCTGTGCGTCGGCAACGGGAGTGAACTCAGCGATGGGCTCCATTACGTCGGAGTCGATCACGTAGACCTTGGAGTCTGCGCCGCCGCGAGTGGAAACCACTACGTATTCGTCATCGAGAACTTCCACGTTCCAACCGTTCGCCAGCTTGATCTCTTCCGCGAGAGAACCGTCCGCGTTGAGCTTCACAAAGGTGTCTGCCTTGCCTTCGCCGCCCTGCTTCAGACCGGTCACGTAGATGTAGCCGTTGGTGTCTACGTCCACGCCGTTGCAGTCGTCAAAGCTGTACTTGGCAGCCATATCGATGTAGCCGCCTTCGCCGAACGTGGTATCCATCTTCGGCGCCTTTACGTCGGTCACGTCGAAGCGATACAGACGGTCGGTGTCATAGTTGGTCATTACGTAGCAGTAGTAGGTGCCGCCGACATTGGCAACGCCGATACCGTTTACGCCGATCTTACCATCGATCTTCACTTCTACATAGGACTGTTCTTCCATGGTGTCCATGTTCAGAATGGAGAAGAAGAACGCACCGTCGTTGGCGGCATTCGCGATACCGTTGTAGACGTATCCTCTGTCGTCCGCGCCCAGACCCTTGATGTAGGAGCCTTCGTCAACGGCAAACTGGTAAGAGCCGAGCATTTCGCCGGAGTTCGCGTCGAACTTGTACATGGTCGGACCACCGTGCAGGTTGCCGCCGAAATAGTACTTGCCGTTCGGATCCACACAGAATGCGCGCATGGTCTTGGTGCCAAGATCCGCTTCGGTGTATTCCTTGACAAGAGAGAAGTTGGCTGCCGCAAATGCACCGTCGCAACGACCTGCGGAGATGCTGACTGCACATGCCACGACCATCATGACCGCAATCACAATGGCAAGGATGCTTTTTTTCATGGGTATACCTCCGAGTAAAATATTGTTGTACGCACGTTTACCGCAAACAAGCGGCGTTTCTGTACATGGGGTATTGTAGCACAAATCCCGAAAAGTTGCAAGAGGATTTTACAAAAATCCGACAAAGATTTTAATTTTTTCGCACAATTGGTTGCCAAAGCAAGACGATACGGGTGTATTTCCCGCATCCCTGTCCAAACGATTTTTTCAAACCGTTCGACAACTGCAAAAGCCGCGCGCCCTCAGTCCGCGAAAGGCGTGCCGTTTACCGTCAATTCTCCTCCGGTATGCTCGGTAGAGGCGGCAATGACGGGCTGGTCGGGGGCGGTGATCGAGACGGTGCCGGCGGTGATTTTCAGCTTGCCTGCGTCCGTTTTGATGCCGTTGTTGGTGGAGTCGATGGTGAGCGTGCCGCCGGTGATTGTGATGTCGGAGATCGACTGGATGCCCTCATCTCCCGCCGTGATCGTTACATGACCGTCCGAGATCGTCACAGTACCCTCCTTGCCCGGTCTGTCGTTCGTAGTGCGGATGCCGTCCGCCGCCGCTTCGATTGCGAGATACCCGCCCGTGACCGTCACGCTGTCTCTGCCGCGGATCCCGTGCCGGATCGAGGAAACCGTGTAATTTCCGCCCGTGACGGTGAGATCGTCCTTCGTCGCCGCTCCCGTCTTGTAGTACGCGATCATGTGGCAGAGCCCGTCCTTGTCGCCGGACAGCGTCAGGTCGCTCTTTGCGAACACCACAGCGTCCGGTTCATCGGTCAGCGCATCCGGGAATACGTAGCCTGTGCCGTCCCTGAGCGTCGATTCCGTGCCGGAGAGTGCATACAGCGTCAGATCCCCTTCGCCGACCGACGCAATGCAGGAGCCCGTGGGATTGGTCAGCACAAGGTTGTCAAGCACCAATACCACCGCGTCCGCGCAGTCCACGACCACGGATCCGTTTTGGCACGTGCCCGTCAGTCTGTATGTGCCGCCTGCGGTGATCGTCACGGATACGCTGTCCTCTGTCGTCGATACGGCGGCACCGCGGGCATCCGATACCGCACCGTCTGCCGAAAAGGTCACAGGCGGTGCGTCCCGGTACGATGCGGCGGTGCAGGCGGAGAAAAGCAGCACGAGAACGGGGAGGAGATAGAGCGGCAGGCGGCGTGCGATATTTGTCATGGTGAACCTCCGGAACAGGCGCATTTCTGCGGCGAATTTGTGGTTGTTGGAATTATTGTACCAGAAATTTCCCGTTTGTCAAGGGAAAAAACGTATTTTGCACAAAAAAACACCCGTGCGACCGCCTGCTGTGGGGGAAGCTCGCCCGGGTGGATATGTGGTTGTGGTTCAGCGAATGCTTTCGTAAAATTCAGCCCGTGCGGTTTCCTGATACGGCGCGATCCAGAGCGTCAGGATACCGAAGGTCAGGGCGCAGAGGAAGAGCCAGCCGATGAAGGAGAGATCCAGGCAGAACAGCCGCCATTTGTTCCCCTGCATGATGCGCTGCGACTCCGCGATGGCGTCCGTGGCGCTCATTTCCGGGTGATCCGCCAGCACATACATCGTCATGGAGTAGCTGTACGCCTTTACAATGCCCGGGATGAAGAGCAGCAGTGACCACAGGAATGTGAAGATCGACATGAGGATGCCCGCGAGCATGGAGTTGACGAAGCAGTATGAGAAGCCGGAGAAGAGCGTCTCGATCTGCGGGGTTTGCCGTCTTGCGAACCAGAGGAAGAATGCTGCCAGCCCGAACGCCATGGGTCCTACAAGGATGACGCCGCCGACGAAGGTCGCACCGGCCGCGGCGATGATCAGCCCGTAGATGAGGTATCCGAGAACTGCCGTGCCCCAGTTGCCGGACAGCTTCTGCCACGCCGCCTGTCTGTAATCTTTTGCCGTCATAGGATAAAGTCCTCCCATTGTTTCTTAGTATCTGCACATAAGTATATCACACCTTGGCGCAATATGCAATACGCAGTACAAAATCTCAATGTTTTTTTTTGCGTGCCGATTGTCGGGCAGTCACCGCCGGCGTGATGCGGCATATGCTGTAGATAGGCAAAACACATGGATGGAGGATGGGCGCATTGGAACGGAAAATCGAAAAGGCAGGAGCGATAAAGCACACGATGGCGGCACTGGTACCGGGGAGGAGCGCGGTGATTGCAGGGGTGCCGGGAACAGCGTTTGGGGAGAGACTGTATGCGCTCGGATGCACACCGGGGAGTATGGTGACCTGTGTTGCCGTCAGTCCGTTGGGGGATCCGCGGGCATATCGGCTCAAGGGAACGGTGATCGTGCTGCGGAAACGGGACGCTGCGGCGGTCGAGGTGGAATAAGTGCAAATAAGCGGGGAGGTGGCAGGTTTTGGAGATCTCGGTGATCCTTACGGGAAATCCCAATGTGGGCAAAAGCACGGTTTTCAATCGGCTGACGGGGCTGAAGCAGCACACGGGAAACTGGAGCGGGAAGACGGTGGAGAAAAAGGAGGGGATTTTGCGCGACGGCGGGGTCACGTCCCGCGTTGTCGACCTGCCGGCGGCGTATTCCCGCACGGCGCATTCCCCGGAGGAGGAGGTGACGCGCGACTGCCTGACAAACGGACTGCCGGATGGAGCGGTGGTGACGATTGTCTGTGACGGCGGGGCATTGGAGCGGAATCTGATGCTCTGCTGTGAGGTGCTGTCCATCACGCGGCGGGTGGTGGTCTGTGTGAATCTCATGGACGAGGCGGCGCGGCGCGGCATTTTCGTGGACGGTGCGGCATTGGCGGCGGAACTGGGCTGTCCGGTGGTGCTGTGTGCGGCGC
>USGH01000055.1 GCA_900554225.1 uncultured Eubacteriales bacterium
AGATCATGGGGCGCGACGCCGGATGGTTGACTGCGTCCGCTGCACTGCCCACCTATCTCGGCGGATACGGACCGGATTATGTGTATCTGCCCGAGGTGCCGTTCTCGATGAATGGTTTCTTCCAGGATCTGCGCCGAGCGATGGCGAAAAAGCCGAATGTCGTCGTCGCCGTATCGGAGGGGATCCGGTTCTCGGACGGCAAATATGTCGGGGAAGGCACGCAATCCGGTTCCGCGGATGTGTTCGGACACAAGTATCTGGGCGGTACAGGCAAGGCGTTGGAGCTGGCGGTCAAAAAGGAGCTCGGCTGTAAGGTCCGTTCCGTGGAACTCAATCTGCCGCAGCGTTGTGCCGCGCATTGTGCCTCTCTGTGTGACCTTTCCGAATCCGCAGAAGCAGGACAGGCAGGCGTGGAAGCCGCTGTGATCGGAGCGACCGGTGCAATGGTCTCGATTTTGCGCGCACCGGAAAACGGTAAGGCGGACTCCTACAGTGTATCCTACGAGACGAGTGAGATTTCCGGCATTGCCAACAAGGAGCGCAGTGTGCCGCCGGAATATATCAACGACGCAGGCAACATGGTCACGGACGAGTGCCTGGCGTATATTCGTCCGCTGATTCAGGGAGAGCCGCAGCTTCGCTATAAAAACGGTATTCCGGTACACATTGTGCTGTAATAGACCGGAGAAAGACTGGTCCGTATGCCGCAAAGGGGGATAGAATCCCCATAGAGAAACGGAGTTTGCTGTCTGCAACGGTATTTCCGTCGCGATGATCTCATATTGCAATAACGCAACAAACAAAAAGGCAGGGAGTTATCTTCCTGCTTTTTTGAATTGTACAGCACATAGTACATCCGCGAGATCAAGCGATGCTTGCAAAGTATCCCTTGCGCGCCCTTGATCCCTCTACCCCATCCCCGCAGCTCCGTGAGATGATGCAAGTGGTGTCGTCCCGGTGCCGCTTATTTTCGCATCGTGCGTATCATGGTAACGATTGCGGACATCTCATCCGGCTGTAGGCTTCCCATCAGCTCCACTGCTTCGCGAAAGGCTGGATCGTCCTGCATCCGTAATGCTGCATCTGCGATTGATTGGTTCTGTTCAAACGTGTCTTTCGATTCTATGAGATCTGATTTTTCACAGTGTAAATATTCCGCTATGATCTCTATCTTGTCTATCCTCGGGTACTTCTTGCCATGCACCCAATCCGAGACAGTTGCAGGTGTCACACCGGTTATTACCGCTATGTCTATCTGCTTTTTACCATTTTTCTCCATGTAAGCTCTAAGATTTTCCGCAAACACTTCTCTCGGAGCATTTTCCATTCGTTTCGCCCCCGTTTTGTTATCAATATTATAATTATAGCACTGCTGAAGCACGCTTGCAATAACCTGTCGCTAATTTTTCAAATTTCGCAAAGGTTGCAGACATTCTTTTGTGTGATTCAATTCGTTTTTTGCGGGAAACAAATTGACTTTTGATGCCGTGTATGATATACTAACAAAAAATCCCCGCATATGGGACAAGAAAAGGAGCGCAGCATATGACCAACAAGGAATGGTTCGCCGGAGCGAAATTCGGCATGATGATCCACTGGGGACTGTACAGTCTGCCGGCAGGGGAATGGCGTGGAAAACGGATGGAGGATCTTGGAGAATGGGCGATGCAGTATTTCCGCATTCCGCTTGCTGAGTACCAGAAGCTGGCAGGCGCGTTCAATCCGATTCTCTTTGATGCGGAGGAATGGGTGCGCACCGCGAAGGATGCCGGGATGCAGTACATGGTGTTCATCTCCAAGCATCATGAGGGCTTTGCCATGTTCCATTCTGCGGTATCCAAATACAACATCGTGGACGCCACACCGTTTGGACGGGACGTGACTGCCGAGCTTGCCGAAGCCTGCTACAAGCATGGACTGAAATTCGGGCTCTACTATTCGCAGGATCTCGACTGGAGCGAACCGAACGGCGGCGGCTATACGGTCGGCAAGACGTGGTGCGGCGGCAAGGCGTACTGGACGAACAACTGGGACTTCCCGGATGACGGCGCGAAGGAATATACGCAGTGCTTTGAAACAAAGATCAAGCCGCAGGTCAAGGAGATCCTTACCAAATATGGCGATCTCTGCCTCATCTGGTTCGATACGCCCTGTACGATCTCCCCGGCGCAGACCGACGAGCTTTACCATCTCGTGAAAGAATACCAGCCGGATTGCCTCGTCAACTCCCGCATCGGCAACGGTTGGGGCGACTACCGTTCCACCGGCGACAACCAGGTCGATTTCGACACCGCCGCGGGAAATTCCCATCGTCCGGGAGAAGCGAATGTGCGCACCGGTCTGTACGAATGCCCCGCCACTCTCAACGACACGTGGGGATATAAGGCGTATGATCAGAACTGGAAGAGTCCCGAAAAGATTCTGGAACTGAAAAATGCCCTGAACGCACGCGGAATCAACTATCTCCTGAACGTCGGACCGGATTATCTCGGACGGATTCCGGGACCGAGTGTGGACATTCTCCGGAAAATCGGCGAACAGGCGTAAGCGATGATCCGCTATACGGCGTTTTGTAAAATCGTGGAGCTGGGCAGCTTTACGCGCGCGGCGGAGGTTCTCGGCTACACACAGGCGGCGATCAGTCAGATGGTCCGTTCCCTGGAGGCAGAGCTGAAGCTGACCCTGTTGAATCGGACCCGCAGCGGCATCCGACTGACACCGGAGGGAGAACTGATCTATCCGTATATCCAGAAAACGGTTGCCTGTGAACGTGCGCTTGCCGATAAGGCACGGGAGATCTACGACCTCGGCGCGGGGGAGATCCGGATTGGTACGTTTTCCAGTATCTCCCAGCATTGGCTCCCGTCCCTCATCAAACGGTTCAACCAGAAGTACCCGAACATCCTGTTTCGACTCTATCAGGGCGACTATACGACCATGGGCGACTGGCTGCGCTCGTGGTATATCGATTTCTGCTTTGCCGATCTTGCCGCGATCCCGGGCTTCAACACGATCACGCTGGCAAAGGACTCGTTTTTGGCGGTCCTTCCGGTCGATCATCCGCTGGCAAAGCATCCGATGGTGCCGCTGTCGTCGCTGACCTCTGAGCCATTGATCGCGGCGGAGGAGGGAAATGTCAGTACCGTGCTTGCAGCCTTTGAGAGCATCGGACAGAAGCCGCACATCCAGTACGCGGTCCACGACGACTACACGATCCTCGCAATGGTGGAGCAGGGACTCGGCTACAGCATCCTGCCCGCGATGGTGCTCGACCGAACGAATTACGCGTTCCGCGCCGTACCGACCACCCCGGCGATCATTCGACAGATCGGCGTGGCGTACCGGGATATCGAAATGATGCCGATGGCGACACAGCACTTCATGAAATTTATGAACGATTCCCTTGACGAGCTGGTGCGCGGTCATTATACACCGATCAAGTGACGGATTTCCTCTAAAAAAACCGGAAAATTTTGAAAAAGCCCTTGACTTTCTCCTGTGTTTGTGATATACTATTACCACCGCAGGGGAACACGGAAGCATAGCTCAGTTGGCTAGAGTACTTGCTTGACATGCAAGGGGTCACTGGTTCGAACCCAGTTGTTTCCACCACCTCCAATCCCCTGAAAACAGACGTAAGAATTGTTTCTTGCGTCTGTTTTGCATTTTCCGCCAGACCCCTGCTGCTGAAGTACCCGGCTGAAAACCATCCGCAAAGAGAATCCGGAGAAAAACGTCGGAAAAAGGGTAAGCGAATACAAAAAAGCCTGTCCGTGTGATCCTCGAGATCCATGAACAGGCTTTTTTGTATATTGCTTTGAGAATCACCGCAGGAGTCGCGCGCGGTGCAGGTGCATCAGCCCTCCGCCAACGCTGCTTTCAGCGCCTTTGCAAGCTGATCCCCACAGGAGGTCGGCTTCGGACCGCACGTGTTGCCCTCCAACAGCGAGATCACCTTTTCCGCCGGCATACCCTCCACAAGCTTGGAGATTGCTTTCAGATTGCCGTTGCAGCCTCCTGTGAACACGACACCGTGAATGATGCCGTCGTCCAGCCGGAACTGGATCATCGAGCTGCAGGTTCCCTTGGTTTTGTATGTGTATTCCATAATGATACTCCTTTATGATTTGTTTATGCGGTATAGTATGCGCGGCAGACCCGATCACTCCGCCGTTTCCGATTCCGTCTTTGTTTCTGTACTGCCGGTATCGTAGCTGCTGCCGAGGATCGGTGAGGTGGCGTTTTGCATGGCGATCGTGCCGTTTTCGGTATGGATGATCCATGTCGCTCCATTGGAGGCGGACTGGCTGAAGGAATTGCCCAGCGCGTTGCCGTTGATGTATACGGTGCCGGTGTCGCTGGTCAGGTCACAGTTGAAGGTGGAGATCGCCTGTGTGGTTGAGATGTCCGCCATGCCGTCTGTGTAGGTCAGCTCTGCGCGGCTGACATATACGCCCTCTCCCGTCAGTTGAAGCTTGGGGCAGTTGACCGTCCATTTTGCCAGGCGCGCACCCTTTAGCTCCATCGACAGCTCCTCCCCCGTAACCTGGAACGTGGAGCCGATATTTACGGTATCTGCGTGTATAGAGCCGTGGGGCATGCTGATCTTGTAGTCCGCACCGCCCGAGATCTTGTCGAGATAGATATTGCAGTTGTCGCCCTGAATATCGAGCAGCTTGAGCGAACCGGTGGACGGAGTGAGGTATACACGGATGATCTTCTCCCCCTCCGCTTTCCGATTGTTGAAATTCACAATGTAGCGCATTCCGCGGAACGAGAAGCCGTTTTCCCAGAATTTGAACATGGACAGCACGTCCGGCACCTCATCAAAGGAAAAGACCTGATTCGCGTGGGTTGCGGTGTAATAGCTGTCTCGGAAATTGACGATCTCCACGTAGGGCTCGGACAATCCGCTCTGCCCATATATATAGATCGACGCGTCGTTCACGTTCAGCTCGATTTTGGAAACCTCTTCGTTTTCCTGGAATGTGAAGCGATTGACCAGTCCCTCCTCCTTTTTCTCGGAAAAGAGCAGCTCTCCGTTTGCCAAAGCCATATTTTTGGCGATCAGACAGGCGGAGAAGCCGATCACAATCAGCATGACGGAGATGATCAGCGCGATGATGGATGCCGGTTTCATAACTTATAGCACTCCCTTCTGACCACGTAAAAGAGCTGTCGGAGCTTGCCGAACACGAATCCGAGCCGCTGAGCAGCAGCACTGCGGCGAAAAGCACCATGCCCGCGATCATCACGCCGAGTCCAATTTCATAGACCCCGGCTGCCACAAAGGAAAACAGCTGTGTGATGCCATAGATGATGCCGACCAGCGAGACCCCGCAGCCGACGGCAACAATGGCGATCAGCGCAAGGACAAAGCCGATGATGGCACCGATCAGGGCGATGTAGCATAAGCCAAACAGCGCAATAATGAGAGCAAGCGCGGCGAATATGATCGGAAACCCCAGAATAAAGCAGCCCCAGAAGATCGCGCTGCCACGGGTGGTTTTGTCCGCGCTTTCGGGAGGCGAAAAGAAGTCGGCTGCGTTCTGTGCAGGCTTTTGCGCCGGAGCGGGAGACGACTGCGGCAAAGCGGCTGCGTGCTCGACCTGCCGATTCGGTTCCTCCGACGGCATGGGATCGGCGGGACGCGCAGCGGATTTGTTTTTTGTGAGAATGGATGCGATTCCTTCAGCAATTTCTTCGATCTCTTCACCGGATGTGATGTTCTCGATTTCGGCGAGATCTTCATCGGTAAAGGTTTTCGCGAGTGTTGCTACCTGTCGTTTGGCACTTTCCGGCGGTATACCGCGTCTGACCAGCGAGGATTCCAGTCCCTTGCAGAAAAGACCCAGATCCATTTGTAGACTTCACCTCTCTTGTACGTTGGTTTCTATATAGGCAGATAAAATGTTCTGTATGGCGGATGCGTATGTAGGGGGAATCTATGAAAAATCATCGTAGACATTTCGCTGAAAATATGGTATACTATTCCCATCTGCAACGCTCTTACTATATTCTATCAAAAATCGGAGAAATAATCAATATGAGAATGCGAAAAAAGCGGTATGGAAATGAAAGATTGGCGTGTCTTTCGCCGCTTGTGTGGCAAAGTGACGCCGAAATCTGGGAGGAACTGCCCGCCTGCTATGCCGAAAGCCGTCCGCTGTGTGTGGAGATCGGCTGCGGCAAAGGGGGATTCATCACCGCATTGTCCGAAAAGGAGTCGGAATACAACTACCTCGCCGTGGAAAAAATCACGGATGTGGCGGTCTGCGCGGTTGAAAAATACGCGGAGGGCAGAGGACTCGGACACAGGGCGGCACACGGCGGATGGCAGGCTCCGGACGGAACTGTCTATCCGTATGGCGAAACGTGGGACATTCCCCACGAGCTGTGCGGCAACGTTCGGTTCACGGTGGGAGACGCGGCACGTATCCTTGCGCACCTGCCGGAAAATTCCGTTCAGACCATCTACGCGAATTTCAGCGATCCGTGGCCCAAGAAAGGCTACGCGAACCGTCGCCTGACCAGTCCTGTCTTCCTTGCGGCATACCTGCGCGTACTCATCCCCGGCGGAACCTTCCGTTTCAAGACCGACAACGATGTGCTGTTTGCCTATTCCCGGGAGACGATTGCGGAAAGTCCCTTCACACTCACGTTCTGTACGGAGGATCTGCACCATTCCGCACGCGCGGAGACGAACATCATGACCGAATACGAGCGGAATTTCTCCGAAAAGGGTGTGCCGATCAAGGCATTGGAAGCCCGGAAGTCCATGTGACCATATTCTTCAGACGCTGCGGAACGGGAAAAGTTCCCACCGATATACCCGTTCTGCGGCGTTTTTCTGTGTTTGGGGGGAGGAATAACAAAAAAAGGCTTGACAAAACAAGCCATATATGGTATACTGATGCGGTATCGATACGAAAACGGTACAAGATACAATATCTCAAATCGTACATACAGTATACCACAAAGAGATCGGCTTGTCAAGAGCTTTTTTGTAAATAATAAAGCCCGGGAAGGAGAAATGATCGTGAACGGACTGATAACCTTGGAAAATTTTGCTGTGGTGCCGGTGGATCGGGAGATTCTCGCGCTCAATGACTACAGCGAAAAATATGGTATCACGCTTTTGCCGGAGGAGGCGCGGGAAATTTCGGAGATCCGGCAGAAATCGCTTGCGGACAACGAGCGGATCGAGTTTGGACTCGGTGCCGTCGCGGAGATCATCCGTCGGTTCTGTCGTTCGCGCTACGTGACCCGTGACAATTATGCATACATCATCGGCGAGGTGACGGATCTCTTCTATTATATCAAGACGGACACCGATGACAGGATCACCGACCGGGAGCTTGCCGACATGCTGTATATCGCGTTTGAACAGCGGTGCCGCGGATCCGTCGAGATACTGGAAAGCCGGGAAGCAGAGATCATCATCCGCAAGGTCAATGCCGGGGAGAATTACGAAAAGTGGTTTGGAGCGCGCGACCGGACGGATGACGAAAGCCGCGTGTCGGATGAAAATGCCCGGCGGAACGAGGACGGCAGTGTGGACGGCTATCTGGAGGACGAGGATGGAACCGATGAAGAAGGTATCCGTTGGCGTGTAGACGATATCCAGGCGGAAAACGGTCATTGGCACATCACGGAAACGGGGGAGGTTATGTATCATGACGGACATGACGGAGAATAACGGACTGCGTGCCGGCAACACGCTGTTTGCGGAGAACATCAAGAGACGCGACTATACAGCCACCCTCGCCGCTGAGGCACTGCGCGCCGGGATCTATACGGAATCGGATGTCGATAAGCTCCGGCGGGGACTGATGGACACATTGGCGGTTGTCATCGGCTATTCGTCGCGCGGGGAATCCTCCTCTGTCCGGCTCGATACTGCGAACGGATTCATGCAGTGCATCCTCTATAACTGCGACACGTGCTTGCTTGCCTGCGGAAACGATTACGAAGCGGCGCAGATGCTCCGGGAGATCAAGACGGAAGAGCTGTACAACCGCCGTCAATCGGGAGAGACATGCCGCGGCAAAGCGACTGTTTGCAAATGTCCGGTATACCCGCCCGCTGGAGGCACCACAGGCGTACAACCATGCTGTAGACGTGCTGATCCCGCACTATCTCGCCGCATACGATCCCCGCCTGAATGCGCAGGACAAGCTTTATTTCTCGATCCCCGCCTACAAAATACGCGGTCCGTTCACCATAGAGGGCACCGTAGATATGTTGGAGCGGCTGTACGAGATACAAAAAGGAGCGGCAGGTGCGATCGTGCTGTGAAAAATGGAATATTGTTATACGGAGAGTACCCATGCGGTGTTCTCCGTATTTTTTTGTGGAAAGCGAAATATTGAGCCTTTCAGACCTATCTGTTCTTCCCGGAAATACCCCCTATGCCGGAAATTTTTCCATGCGCCCGACTGTGACAAAATCTGCAACCCGCACAGCGTATACTGTACCCATAGAGAGGAGAGGTGCTATGACGGTATACGCCGATATTCTGTTCCTCGTGGACGCGAGCATGGATCTTGTGGTGCTGTGGCTCTGTGCGCGTCTGTTTCATCGTGAACTTACGACCGGACGGCTTCTTGGCTCTGCGGCGATCGGCGGACTCGGCAGCGTGGGATTGCTGTTTTTGCCGGATCGGGGATGGCTGATCCTGTGTGCCGGACTATTGCTGTCGGCGGTCATGACGCTGGTTTCGTTCGGGTACGGTACAGTGCGGCAGTTTGTCACCCTGTGGATCGCTGTGTGGGGATGCGGTGCGCTGCTCGGTGGGGTGATGACGATGCTCATGCGGCTTGGGGAACCTGTATACACGGCGGCAGGCAGTGGCGCGTATCCCCTGTTCTACACGGCGGCGATCGGAATCTGCGCTGTCTGTCTGCGGCTGCGGCGGCGGAAACGGACAGAGCGCACGGCAAGACTCCATATCCGGCACGGCGACTGGAAGACGGATGTCACCGCTCTCGTGGATTCCGGCAATCTTGTGACAGACCCGATCAGCGGAATGCCGGTCATATTCGTATCCGCCGACAGTGCGCCCGATTTTCCGGTAACGTCCGATTGGATCATCGGCATGGACTGTCCGGACTGCCTCCTCCGTTCGATGCGCGTGATACCTACAAGGACCATCGACGGTGCGGGCTGTGTCGGCGGATTTGTGGCGGAGGAATGTATCGTCAACGGGATGGCGCGGCGGGCGGTGATCGTCGTGGAACGGCGTGGGGAATACGGAGACTGCGGCGCGCTTTGTCCGGCATCTCTCTGCGACACGGTATGATGTGTCGGAAACGGAAAGGAAAAAGAGAAAATGATGATTGAAGCAAAAACATGGCGCAGGGTCAGTGAATTTCGCGCGGCAATCGGACGGATGATGTTGGCGTTTTTCGGGGAGAGCGGGAACTATTACATAAACGGTGCCGATATTCTGCCGTCTCCCCTGACCAGAGAGGAGGAGGCGATGTGGCTCGGCAGACTGGAGAGCGATCCGGCGGCTGCGGATACTCTGATCCGACACAATCTGCGGCTCGTTGTGTACATTGCGAAGAAATTCGAATCGACAGGGATCGGGATCGAGGATCTCATCTCCATCGGGACCATCGGACTCATCAAAGCGATCCGCACCTATCGTAGCGACAGGAACATCAAGCTCGCCACCTACGCGTCCCGGTGTATCGAGAACGAAATCCTCATGTACATCCGCAAAAATGCATCGCACAAGGGGGACATTTCCATCGATGAACCGCTGCACATGGACTGGGACGGCAATGAGCTTCTTCTTTCCGATGTGCTTGGCTCCGATGAAAACGCAGTCAGCCGGGATCTGGAACGTGACGAGGACGAAAAGACGATCCGGCAGGCAGTTGCGGGACTGTGCGAGAGGGAACGGATCATCATCGAGATGCGCTACGGACTATCGGGCAGGCGGGAGATGACACAGAAGGAGGTCGCGGATGTGCTTGGCATCTCACAGTCGTATATCTCCCGGCTCGAGAAAAAGATCATATCACGGCTGAAAAAGGAGATCGAGACGAAGGTATAAGCGCAAAAAAGGGCAGGTTACGCCGGATATGGTGCGTTGAAGCGTGGATCAGGCAAAAAAATACGCTGTCCGGGATGAAAAAATTTGAGAAAGCTATTGCATTTTCCGTCGGACTGTGGTATACTATTCGTCGTGAATATCTGCGGAATGAGGTGAAAACAATGAAAGCAGGAATCCATCCCGAATATAAAGAAGTAACTATCCGCTGCGCCTGTGGTGAATCTGTTACTACTCGCTCTACTAAGGGTGATGCTAACGGTGAACTGCGCGTGGACATTTGCTCCAAGTGCCATCCTTTCTTCACCGGCAAGCAGAAGTATGTAGATGCCGGTGGTCGTGTGGACAAGTTCAAGAAGCGTCTTGAAGGTCGCGGCAATAAATAATTGTCTGTGGCGGGCAAATTCCAGACGTCCGGGAAATACGCCGGGCAGGTATGAGGACAAGTGTGTCTTTCTATCCCTGTCCGGCTTTTTCTTGTTGATCACGCGGGACAGAACGAAGGACAGTGACATCTGTTGTCAGTGAGGAGAATAGAGTATGGAACAGACGGAAAACAGCAGCGTGGAAAAAGAGACGAAAAAGGGCATTCTCTGCGCGATCCATCCACAGGGCGGCGAGGAGGAGTGCCTTATCGGTCTCCGGGAACTGGAACGGCTTCTGGATACGGCGGGCGGCGAAACGGTGGCGATTCTCACACAGCTGCGGGATGCGCCGGACAGCAAAACGGTATTTGGCAGCGGCAAGGTCCGGGAGCTGTCGGAGCTATGCACCAATCTCGAAGCGGACATGGTGATCTTTGACTGTGAGCTGTCGCCGTCGCAGATCAAATCGCTGGAGGACGCCATTTCGCGCGACGTGCAGGTGATCGACCGGAGTATGCTCATCCTCGACATTTTTGCCGCGCACGCCAGAACCGCAGAGGGCAGATTGCAGGTCGAGCTGGCACAGCTGAAATATACGGCACCGCGGCTTGTCGGACACGGCAAGGAGCTGTCCAGACTGGGCGGAGCGGCAAAGAATACCGGCATCGGATCCCGCGGACCGGGTGAAACAAAGCTCGAGATCGACAAGCGGCGCATGAAGGAAAAGATCGCCTCTCTGGAAGCACAGCTGGATGTGGTGGCAAAGAATCGGCGTACCATGCGCACCAAGCGGGAACGGTCCGGAGTCGTCCAATGCGGGATCGTCGGCTATACGAATGCGGGAAAATCCACCCTGCTCAATGCATTGACCGGTGCCGGCATTCTGGCAGAGGACAAGCTTTTCGCGACACTGGATACCACCACGAGACAGTACACACTTCCGGGCGGCGGCGAGATCCTGCTGACCGATACGGTGGGCTTTATCCGGAATCTGCCGCACCATCTCATCAAGGCGTTCCGTTCCACTCTGGAGGAAGCGACCTACGCGGACATTCTCATGATCGTCATCGATGCGTCCGATCCGGAGTTTGCGGCACAGACGGAGGTGGCGACCAATCTTCTGACGGAGCTGGGGGCGGGCGAGAAGCCGATCCTCTACGTGTTCAACAAGTGCGATGCCGGATTTCCGTCCGAATCGCTCGGAGAAGTGCGCCGTCTGACCGCGGGAGAGAGACGGGATACCGTATTCATCTCGGCGAAAACAGGGGCGGGTCTGACCTCTCTTGCCGAAAAGCTGGAGGAGATGATCGACACTCTGCGCGGCAAACGGCACCTGCTGCTGTTCATTCCGCCGGAAAAGGGGGCTGTCACCTCGGTGATCTATCAGCTGGGGGACGATGTGGAGGTCTCATATGTGCCGGACGGGATCCTTGTGACCGTAACCGCGGACGATGTGCTGTACGGGAAGATGCGGGAATATATCGTCACCAAAGAGGAGTACGACTCTCATATGCCGACGGATCCGGACGCAGACGACGGGACGGAAGCGAATTGAAAGGATAGAGCATGGCGAAGGAAAAAGGCAGAACGGAGACGGTGCGGCGGATGACCCTCGCCAAACGGGCCGTCGCAGAGCTGG
>USGH01000056.1 GCA_900554225.1 uncultured Eubacteriales bacterium
ATCCCGGCTGCTGCGATGAGGTGTGGCTGGCAACTGACTATGGCTTCCCACCATTGTCCGTACACGAAGCCTCCGCAGAAAATCTCGCGGTAGCGGCAGAAAAATTGCGGGAAATCGGTATGCGCGTATCCCTACAGCTATCAAACAGCGTGGGACATGGGCAGTATATGGCGACGCGCGACTGTTCCGGATTGGTGTACGACGGATCTCCGGTGGAGCACATGGTGGGACCGGACGGTACGGTGGCAGAGTATTGCTTCTGCTGGCACGGAGAACACTTCCGCAAGTACACATTTGCCGAAATCCGGATGTATGCGGAAAAAGTAAAGCCATGGTGCGTGTGGGTCGATGACGATATGCGTCCGAACAACCACAATCCCGTATCCTATGGCTGCTTCTGCGACGACTGTATGCGTCGGTTCAACGCGCGCTATGGCAGCCATTTCACCAGAGAGGAGCTGGTGCAGGAGATCAGCTTCGGCGATCCGGTATGGCGGGAGCGGCACATCGCTTTCATCCGGGACGGACTGCACGATTTCTGTCTTGCGCTTGGACAGGCGATCCACGAGGTGTCTCCGGAGAGCCGGATGGGCTATCAGGGCTGTGCCAACGGCGGATATTCCGGCTTTGGCTATGCGTTCATTTACGATGCAATGCGGGAGGCGACCGGAAAAGCACCGTTGTCCAGACCCGGCGGCGGTGCATACAACGATCACAATCCGCAGGAATTCATCTGGAAGGGCGAGATCCTTTCCTATCAGAATTTCATGCTGCCCGATTACGTGACCGACCGGCGGCCGGAGATCGAGAGTCTGCCCGACGTTGTGTACGGCAAGAGCATCGGCGGCACCTGCCTGGAAACGACGTATTATCTCGCGCTCGGCAATACGGCGATGAGCTACGCGATGCTTATGAACGATTACGAACCGATGGCGTGGCATGAAAAGATGCTCACCGCCTTTGCGGAACACCGTCCGTATTGGGAAAAGCTGTCGAAGCTGAATATGGAAACAGAACCGGACGGCTGGAATCTCGCACTGTCGAAAAAGGCGTACCTGCAAAAGACGGATCGACCGCTCGGGTACACCGCGGAATACTACAACGACGCACACCAGATGCGGTATATCGGCATCCCGATGATGATGCACCCGCATCCGAAGAAAGGGGACGTGTACTGGCTGACAGAGAGCAACGCGAAGGTTCTCGCAGAGAACGAGATCGACGCACTGCTGCACTGTCCTGTTGTTGCAAGCGGCGGTGCCATCGCTGCATTGCAGGATCGTGGGATCGAGCTGCCGCTGCACGTGGAGCCCGTGGACACATCCCGGCTCGGTATGCGGTATACGGACACGCAGATCAATGCGGGATTTGCACACCGGAGCTGGTTCGGACAGTTTCTTGACGCAAGCGGCTATCGGCTGCTGCCGCAGGAGGGTGCGATTTTCTTCCCGCTTGGAGAATACATTGCCACGATTCCCGCCGGCAATACGGAGAGCATTCCTGCCTATCGTGCCAACGCCGGTGTCGCGAAATACAGACGGACCGGGGACATTTCCGACGGCATTGTCCGCACAAAATACGGCGCGCGTTGGGCGGTATTCGGTTTCGACTGCGGCAGACGGACGATCAGTACGGAGAAGCGTACCCAGTATCTCCGCGCCGCACAGTTTATCTCCGGCAAAGCTCCCTCCGCGATGCTGTTGACTCCGATCCAGGCGATTGTCCTGCCGCGTGTGACAAAGGACGGCAGACTGGCGGCATGCTCCGTGACCAACTGTACCGTAGCCGACAGCGGCGCGCTGACCATACAGCTTCATGCGCCTGTGGGACGGCACGCGACATACATGGGGCAGTACATTCCGGAGACGGAGGTGGAGCTCCAGAAGATCGGCGACGATCTTTATGAGGCGATCCTGCCGAACGTGCGCCCGTGGTCGGTGGGAACCCTTTTCTTACAGGAATGACAGCTCGTAAGCGATAAGAAGCCATAGAAAAAACGCTCGAAGAACGGATATGTACCTTTGCTGTATCCGGTTCTCCGGGCGTTATTCTGTTTTGGCGTTATTCCACGGTGATCACGCGGTCGAACATATCCTTATTTTCTTCCACCAGCTTTGCGTTTCCGACGGCGCAGACAAATCCGTCCGTCATGGTGCTGTCGATGGTATCGGCAATCTCGTGGAAACGCTCTACCGTGATGTCCAATGCCTCATGCCGTTCGCGGTTGATGTCCTCGTAGGTCTTTCCGCCGATATATGCCTGGAACGACCGGGTCGCCTTGCCGGAGGGAGACATCGGGTAATCCACGGAGGAGAAGGTACCGATGATGAAGCGGTTCAGTTCCTCGTCGGTCAAAGCGAGACTGCGCACATAATCGCCGGTTTTCGCGTATACCTCGTTCGTCTGGGCAAGCTTCGGATCGCGGTAGGAATAGAAGAACATGGAATCCGCATTGAAGCCGCAGCCACAGCCATATGCACCGCCCTTGACACGGATATTCTGATAGAGATATTCAAGGCTTGCAGCGGTACGAACGACCTGCATATCCCCACTGTAGGGCGCATTCATCCGTCCGGCACGCGCAAGGTACGTCACCTGCGAAGAGATCATGAAGCCCTCATTTTTCGCGACCGGGCAGAGATGTGCGCCGACCGGCAGTGTCGGACGATCGATGCGGAGTGCGTCGATGAAGCCGGGGAGGCTTTCCTCCATCTGTGCCGTACCCGCTTTGTCCGAAGCGAGACTGAGGAGCAGTCGATCGGGATCGCAGATGGCGTGTACCACGCGGTCGAGCATATCGGCAGTCGTGTCCGCCTTTTCATCAAAATGGGCAAGCAGATCCTTCAGGAACCAGAAGTAATCCATGCCGGAGAGCAGCTCGTTGTACAGCGAAATGGGCTGATAGTACGAACGGACTCTGGCGATGGTAACGGCATGACCGCTGTTCTGGATTCGTCTTTCCAGTCCGGATACCACCTCCTGCACGATCTCGCGCAGCCGCTTGGTATCGTGGAAATGGGTGGTGGACAGGACCTCCCGCACGGTGTCGAGCGCGTAGGGGACCTTGTCGGCAAGCACCCGGAACGCGGCGGTGAAATACGGACGGTACGCCTGCGGATCATCGTACACACTGTACACATTCGCGCCGTATCCCATGCTGCCCGTGTTCAGCTTTGTTTCGATGGTCAGCTCCCCATAGGAATGCGCGTCGGTGTCCATACTGCCGAGGGTCGCCGCGAGCAGACCGAGATACGGGATGGTTTCCTCCGACAGCTCCGGCAGGGCAAAGCAGAGTCTGGCGTAGGTGATGCCGTTTGTTTCGAGATCGTGCGCTACGGTTTTTACGCCGCCGACGGTGCATTCGCGATTCTGCAATACGGGTGCGTCGTAGGGAATGTCGTGCCGATCGAGGACGGGGATGCAGTGCAGCTCCTCATAGGTCGGCTCTCGCTGCTGGTATTCACGAAGCGCAGCGGTGTCGTCGATGATCGCCTGTACCTCCTCCGGCGAAAGGGACGCTTTGTATGCCGCCAGCTTTTCGGTCAGCTTTGCCTCATTCGCTTCATTCAGACCTGGCACAGGTACAAGCTCTACACGCACGCCGTGGTCGCAGGCAAGGAGCTTATTGCGGATCAGATCCTCATAATACCCGGTGCCGATCTTCCGGCGGAGCGTTTCGTAAACGTCGAGTACATGGAGATACGCAAACGGCTTGTCGTCGTCGTAAAGCCAGCTCTGGAGCATACTGAGCGCGTAGGACAATCCACGGGGACTGCCGCCGTAATCGGCTTCGCGGAAGCGGAATTCGTTGTTGTTGATCACGGCAAGGATCGCCTTTTCGTTGATGCCTTCGTCCACGATTTTTTGGAGCGAATCCCGTATTACGGCGTAGAAGCGGTCGTAGTCCTCGGATTTTGTATTCTTTGCTACGATGCAGAAGAGATCCTCCAGCATATGGTTTTCAAATCCGCCGTAGATGTCTGCACCGATTCCCGCGTCCAGCAGAGCCTGTTTGAGCGGTGCGCCGGGCTGATTGAGCAGTACCTCGCCGAGCAGATCCCATGCGGCAGTCTCTACGGTGTCGAGATTGGAGGAGCAGGCAGCGGCAAAGCCGAAATACGACTTGCCTGCGGGATTCTCGTCCTTGCCGATCGGATATTCGCGGCGTACTTCCCGGACAGAGCCGAAATGCGGCTGCGGATGAACGGCGGAATCGGGGGAGATCGCGTCGAAGTGGGAGAGATACTCTGTGTCGAGGAAGGTGAGGCGTTCCTCGACATCCATGTTGCCGCAGAGGAAAATGTAGCTGTTCGACGGATGGTAGTAGCGGCGGTGGAAATTGAGGTAGTCCTCGTAGGTCAGAGTGGGGATCACGTCCGGATTGCCGCCGGAGTCCACGCCATAGGTGGTGTCCGGATTGCAGCTTTGCATCATCGTGTCGTAGATCACGCCGTCCGGTGAAGAATACGCACCCTTCATTTCACTGTATACAACGCCGTTGATGATAAGGGGATCGTCGGCGTTTTCCAGCTCGTAATGCCAGCCCTCCTGCTCGAAGATCTGCCGGTATTTATAGATATTCGGATAAAACACCGCGTCGAGATACACGTGCATCAGGTTGCAGAAGTCACGGTCGTTGCAGGATGCCACCGGATAGAGGGTCTTGTCCGGATACGTCATGGCATTCAGAAACGTATTGAGCGATCCCTTGGCAAGCTGCATGAACGGATCGCGGCTCGGAAAGTGTTCGCTGCCGTTCAACACCGTGTGCTCGATGATGTGCGGGACGCCGGTGCTGTCGGACGGTGTGGTACGGAACGCGGCGCAGAAGGTTTTGTTTTCCTCTTCACTGGACAGAACGCAGATGCGCGCGCCGGATTTGTTGTGCCGGAAAATCAGTCCGAGCGACTTGATGTCGTCTAAGTATTCTTCCTTGACGAGCGTATAGGCGGGTAGTGGAGACAGCTCCGCAGCGGAATGGATGCACTTGGACATTTGCGATTTGCTCCTTTCAGGGTATGTGATATGGCATATAGCACAATTCCCGCTTTTCTATACCATGCGGCGGAAAAACGGGAATTGTTATAGAAGATGGAATTATTTGCCGAGCAGGGTCATGGTGTGTTCCGCGAGGAAATCGACCGTTACGTTGTTGTAGCCGTCGATGGAGGTGCGCAGATTGCCGCCGAACGGAGCGATCCACTCCTCCGGGATACCGGCGTTCATCATGCCGACGATGGAACCTACCGTAGCACCGTTGCAGTCGGTATCGAAGCAGGCCTGGACAGCAATGCAGATGGACTTGCCGAAATCGCCGTTGCCCCAGAGCAGACCCATCGTCACGATCATAGCGTTGGAGTTCGTGTAGCACCAGCCATTTGCAGAATGCTCATCGTAGCGGCTGTGGATGTGTGCAATAGCATCGTCCACGGTCTTGCCAGCGTCGTACATGGCGATGATCTCATCCACATCGGCGCGCAGACGGCTCTTTTCCGGCACATACGCAAGACCGGTCTCGATGATTTTCCGGATGTCGTTCGTGCAGGCAGCGGCGGCGTTCATAGCGGAGATGAACATTTCGCCATAGATGCCGTTCTTGACGTGGGAAATGGACGCGTCACGGAATGCCATGGAGGCGGCGGTTGCAGGATCGCCGGGGTTGCAGTAGCCGAAGAAATCGCCGCGGATCTGCGCGCCGATCCATTCACGGTACGGGTTCTTGTAGGACGCGGTTTCCGGCGGGAGCAGTCCAAGCGCGGCGTTGCGGTATGCGGCACGTTCTGCCGTGCAGGTGGCGAACATCGGGATCCAGGTCATCCACGCTTCCATAACATCCATCGGCTTGAAATCGCGACCGTAGCGTTCCACGAGCTTCATGGCAAACGTGGTGTAGTTGGTGTCGTCATCGATGGGCATGCAGTTGTTGATCTGATCGGCGAAGCAGGCACCGGTCCAGAGCTTCTTTTCCTCAAAGAAATGCTCCGGAATATCGCGGCGGAAGAAATAGCGGTTCAGCGGATAGTTGTTCGATTCCTTCAGCACCGGCCACATCAGCTCAGAACGCCAGCCTTCTACCGGCTTGCCGAGCAGACAGCCTGCGATACGACCGTACCACGCGCCCTTGATGTGTTCCTGCAGATTTTCCGGCACCGTGGGCAGAACGGGAGCGGACTTTGCGGAGGGCGAGGCGGCGATGATGGATTCGTAATCGGACGGTTCTACATACGGATAATCTGCACGGACCGGATGCGCACGCATAGCGTCACAGATCACTTCAATCGCATCCTCAATATCGCGGCGGTCATCATCGGTGATGCCATGCGCGATCGCTTCACACAGCGGTTTATAGCTCGAGACGTCCTTGCCTTCCATCAGGCACTGTTCGTACTCGGTCATGATGTCTCCGGCAAGGCGGAGCCAGGGTTGATTCTTCAGCATGGGAAATGCCTCCTTGGAATAGAGAAAAAATATGTAGTAAAGCAGTCTGCCAATGTCGGCTGCTGCGTTTTACTTTAGGGATAAAATGTGTGGTTTACTGCATCAGGCGCGCGAAATTCTCCGCTACGTCCGCGATGGTCTTGCCATCCTTGAAGCCAACCTCGTAGGTGAATCTGCCGGTGTAGCCGACCTCCTCCAGAGCCGTGAAAATATCGTTCCAGGGATTCAGCCCCTCCATCGGGAACCAGTGCTTCTCATCTACGAAATCGTAGTCGGAAACGTGGAGGGTCACGATGTGGCTGCCGACCGCGCGGATGAAATCGACATTCGGCTCGGAGAGATTGTGGTTCGTGTCAAAGCAGACGTGGAGATCGGGAATATCGTGTAGGAACCGGAGCATATCGGCGGAATTGTGGCAGAGGCAGGTGCGCGGCAGATTTTCGAGAGCCAGCGTGATTCCGGCTTCCTTAGCGACTTTGTTCAGTCTGCCGATCGTATCAATGGCGCACTGTAATCTGTCCTCCCGTTCATCCTCCGCATACGGTTCGCCGCTCGGATGGATCACTGCGATTTCTACGCCGCTGTCCGCCGCCGCACGGAGCAGCTCAGACTGGATTTCCACTACCTTGTCGCGCATGGCAGGATCGGCAAAGGCGGGATCCAATAGAGAAAACGGAGAGAACGGCACGTGTACCGAAGAGATGGTCACGTCATAGGATTTCGCTTTTTCATAGATGGCGCGAGCGTTCTTCACATATTCCGTCTCTTCAAAAGCGGAAATGTTGCCGCCGGAGAACTCCATGTAGCGGATCCCGGCATTGCGGTAGGCGGAGAGCGTTTCGTCGCCGAATTTGGCAGCCGCATACGAGAGGGCAAGCGGCCAGTTGTGTCTGTCGGTCATAATGGGATAACCTCCTCTGCTATACAGTAAAAATCAACGTTTGGAATCCAACGCGCCAGTTTTGTGCTACCTAATCATACCATACAATACCGGAAAAAACAAGAACAAATTGTAAACTACGCAAAAAATGATACAGGCTCTCCCCTGATTTTTCGCGAAATTGTCAGCTGATCTGGAACAGATAAAATTTCAGGTATTCCGTTTCCGGCACGTTCCAAAGGATCGGGTGGTCGGGAGCCTGTGCGCGCTCCTCGATCTGCCGCAGCGCCACATGTGCGTCGTCCGCCGCCTCATGGAGCATCCGTTTGAACTGATCCGGCGGCATGAAGTGGGAACAGGAGCAGGTCGCGAGATACCCGCCACGGGGAAGAAGACGCATTGCCAGTGTGTTGATCTCTTTATACCCACGGTAGGCATTTTTCACCGTATCCCGGCTTTTGGTAAACGCGGGCGGATCAAGGATGATGTAGTCGTATTTTCCGCGGTTGGCTTTCGATTCCGCAAGAGAGCGCAGCAGGGCAAACACATCCGCGCATTCCACCCGCATTCTCTCCGCGACGCCGTTTCTTTCCGCGTTGTACCGTGACAACCGCTCTGCGGTTGTATTTCTGGTCGAGAAAAAAGCCCGTCTTCTGTCCGTTTATGTAATCGACGGTGTAGAGAACGCCGTTTTCGCGGATATCCACAGTGCCGTTTGCGTGACCCGGATAGCTCTCTGCCCGCCAATAGCCGCAGTGCCGATCCATTCCTTCCAATGCCCGCAGCGCGCCGTCACACCGTTCGTAAATTCCGGAGATCTGCACGCCCCGTTCGGCAAGCACATCGATGAGAAGGGAATAGAGGGTTTCCCGGCGCACCTCGATTCCAAGCGAAAGTACCTCGGAAACGAGTATATCCCCGAACCGATCGACGGTCCAGCCTGGAAACCGACCCGCTTCTCCGAAAATGAGCCGGCACGCGTCAAAATCAGGACCCATGACGGTGATGCGGTAATCGACGGCATGTGCGATACGGCGGCGGAAAAACGCGTCGTCAAAGGTGTCGTTGGCATTGTCAGAGAAAAGGCGCACACGAATTTTGGAGTGGCTGTTGAAAAATCCGGTGCCGAGATAGCGGTCCTTTCCGGAATAGACATCGCAAAGTCCGCCGTCCTCCGGGGGGATTTCGCCGCGCGGTGTGACTTCATCGCCAAACACCCATGGGTGAGAGCTCTTTATCTTTCTTTCGCCTTTATCGGATACCGTAACGGAGGGGAGAGTTCGTGTCATAGATTTACCTCAGAGCTTGCTTCTTTCTTTTGAAATGCTTTTTTCAGCCGGACATAATAAGCGGGGATGAGAATGCACACAGCCCCGATCCACGCAGCCGGCTCCGCGTAGAAAATGTCGTTTTCCCGGGCAAGGATCCCGCAGAGAATGGCTACCGTGATCCGCATGAGAAATTCCGCGATCCCGGAGACCATCGGAATGACCGTGTCGCCCATCCCCTGCAATGCCGAACGGTATACGTAGAGGAAATACAGGATGAGCAGAAACGCGCTCATGATGACGAGATACCGATACGCCGTTGCCAGTGCGTCTCCGCCTGCCTCACGATCGATGAAAATCTGTAGGATCCAGCGGCCGAAGCCGATCATCACGCCGGAGATCACTGCGGATGTGACAGCGGCAAGCAGTACGGCACTGCGCACACCGATCCGGATCCTGTGCAGATTTCCCGCGCCGAAATTCTGCCCGACATAGGTGGTGACGGCAAACCCATAGGAGGTCGCTGCAATCTCCAGAAGTCCGTAGAGCTTGTTCGTTGCGGTAAAGCCGGCGATAAAGGCGTTTCCGAAGCCGTTGACGACCGCGGATACCACCATGCCGCCGATGGAGATGATGGTGTTCTGTATCGCAAGCGGCGTACCCAGTCCCATGAGCGACTTTTCCATCGCGCCATCGCGTGCCATGTCGGACAGATGAAAGTGCAGATGCGGTGTTTTCGCGATGCGGTATGCACAGATTCCGCCGGCGACAGCTTGCGCAAATACCGTGGCCCCGGCAGCTCCGGCGATCCCCCAATGGAGAACAAAAACCGCCAGCGCATCCAAGGCAATATTGAGAACGGATGCTGTGATCATGGCAAAAAGCGGCGTTTTGCTGTTTCCGACGGCGCGCAGGACGGACGCGGTGAAGTTGAAAAACATCATGCACGGAATCCCCGCAAAGAGGATCCGTACGTAGAGAGTCGCCATATGGGACAGGTCTCCCGGCACGCGCAGGACGTACAGAAATCCCGGCAGCGCGAGTTGGCTCAGTATGGCGGTGAGAAGCGTGATGAAAATTGTGAGTCTGGCGGACAATCCGATCACACGCCGGAGTCCCGGGTGGTCGCCTTCTCCGAATTTTTGGGACATACGAACGGAAAAACCGGCGGTAAAGCCTTGCGCGATTCCCAGCACCATCCACGACAGCCAGTCCACGGTACCGAGAGCGGCAAGCGCATCCATCCCTACGCCGCGACCGACGATGGCGGTATCGACGACGGTATAGAGCTGCTGGAACATATTGGAGAACATCAGCGGGAGTGCGAACAAAACGAGAAGGCGCGCTGGCTTCCCGACGGTCATATTCTGTGTATTTGCCATACAAACCTACCTTGTAAAAAATGAACATCCCGATACTTCTTGCGGAAATTCACAAAAAAAGACTTGCCAAAACGCGGCGAATCGGGTATACTAAGGGTCATACCAAAAAATAGAAGGAGTAGAATCATGAAAGACTATCTCATAACCTACTGGTGGGGGATCCCGGAGGCGTATTTCTCAGAGGAGCGGGTGATAGAGGCGATCGAGGACGGCTTCAATCTGCTGCATTTCAGCTACGAGCCGGAGAACAACAAAAAAGCACTCGCGCTCTGTCAAAAACACGGGGTACATGCCATGATCGCGGACGGACGGATGTACAAGGCGATGAACGAACCGGAAAACCGAGAGAAGATCCTCACCGCGCTGACCGACGATTACAAAAACGAACCCGCGCTCTTTGGGTACTATGTCACCGACGAGCCGAACGCCGACCAGTTTCCGATGCTTGCCGATATTGTGGCGACGCTGAAACGGCTCGACCCGGCGCATCCGGCATACATCAATCTGTTCCCGAATTACGCCAACGCCGCACAGCTGGGCAATCCGACCTACGATGCACACCTTCGCGCGTACATGGAGACCGTAAAGCCGGAGATTTTAAGCTACGATCACTATCATCTTCTCACCACGGAGCAGCCGAAGGAGTTTATCACATTTGATAACGAAAGAGAAGCCGGGATCTACGCCGCCGCACAGAAACGGACCGCCCGCGCCGGCTTCTACGACAATATTGAAGCAATCCGCCGGTACGGTCTGGAATTTGCCGTGCCGTATATGCTCATCATCCTCCTGACAGAGCATGGTCCGTACCGCTATCTCAGTGAACCGGAAATCGCATATGAAGCGTACCAGACCCTCGCTTACGGCTGTTCCATGCTGTCTTACTTCACCTATTGGACACCGGACGGCGGCGACCACTGGCACTTCCGCAACGGGATCATTTCCGAGGATGGCAAAAAGTGCAGCCATTACTACGATGTGCAGAAAATCAACCGCGAAATCGCCCCGATCGGCAGACGCATCGCGAACACTACCTCCACCGCCGTATTCCATGTGGGAGAAGAAAAGGAACAGGTCGTACCGTTTGCTCCCTGTCAGGGGATCGATGGGATCACAGGCGGCAATCTGACCGTTGGATGCTTCGCGGACGGCACCATGCTCATCGCCAACAAGGATTTCGCGGCAGATGCAGAGGTTGCGATACAGACTAGTCACAGGCTGGAACGGCTGGATCCCGCATCCGACACGTTTGTGCCGTGCGAAAAGACGATCACCATTCCGGCAGGACGCGGCGTATATCTGCGGATTTTATAAAACTGTAGCTTTACCGGAGAGCGGGGGAAGGCATACCGTATGTCAACCCCCGCTTTTTGTGTCCTGTTTATTTTTCGATCCGGTATTCCAGCGTATATGGTTCTGCGTCCGTGACCTCGTCCATGCGGTAGAGTACACCGTCTCCGGCTGCCAGATGGAGCGTGAGGGACGTGATGCTGTCGCCAAGGAAGATCTGTTCCCCGGTTTCCCGCGATACCGTATAGAGACGGACCGGCTTTTTCAGCGGCAGCTCGGCATCCAGCGGCACATCTACATCGCGATTCAGGAACAGGAAGTACCGGTGACCGTACGCATCGGCAAGCTCACCGACGGAGCAGCGGCGCGGCAGTGTCTGGGGCAGAATATTGTGACCGGTCAGCTCGTCCGCCAGTCCGGTGAGATAGGGAGAGCCGGCAAGCAGCTCCGCACTGTGGTATACACCGACGCTTTGGAGTGCCATGAGCGTATTGCCGAGTGCCCGGAATTCCGCGTGGATCCGTTTGGTTTCCTCGAATATCGGACCGCGGTCGCCTTCTTCTGTGATCACAGCATCGACTGCGGTAAATTCCTGCAATGCCTTCGCACCGTACATCGCCCCGGCATACATCTGGCTGCGCACCATGGGGAACGTGAATCGGTGATATTTGTGAAGGTTG
>USGH01000057.1 GCA_900554225.1 uncultured Eubacteriales bacterium
ATCCATCGCATCCACCCCGCGCTCATCCGTGCCGAGTACGATCGACAGCTTGCCCGTATCGTCGATCTCCGCCGTCGGAATCTTGAACGAGTACAGATATGCCACAACGGAATTTGTCTTTTCGCCGAGGAACCCGTACAGATCCTCTTCGGTAGCGGCACCATCACCGTTGATATCCTGATAGATCGACGCCACGTTCGTCATCAGATAGTCTAACGTCCAGTCCCCGCGGTTCACCACATCGTACATATCCTCCAGAGCGTTTACCTCCGCCAGATCCTTATTGAAGTAATAGCAGTATGCATTCGACGCGAGGGACAGGCATATGTCGCTTGCCGTTAAGAACATCTTCCCGTTCAGGGTCAGATTCTGGATCGCGGTCTGCGGGAACCAGGGCTTGGAGAAATCCACAGATGTGTCGTACCAGTTGCGGAAGATTCCCTGCACCGCGTATTGTCCCGTGTACATCGTGTGCCCCAGATAGAGATCGTACTCGTCATTTCCGGAGAGCGCGGAATTCTTGATGTGCTGCGCGAGAGCGTCCTCTTCTCCCGTGTTGTGGACGAGCTTCACGTTCAGCCGATCCTCCACAGTCATGTTCCGGGTATACACCGCGTCGTTCAGAACATCTCCGGTCAGCTCCTCGGCGTTCTGAAAATTCGCGTACCGCACCTGATAGAGCATCCGGTATTCCTTGCCGCCAAAATCCTGCTTGCCCAGACCGTCGTCCACGAGCTTGCGCGCCTCCAGAGAGTCTGTTTCCGCTTCCGTCTCCGCAGCTGCCGTTGTATTGTCATTTCCTGTGGTATCCGCTGTGGTGTCCATGCTCTCTCCGCCGTTGTCTTTGGCACCGCACGACGCCAGCATCAGCATCGCCAGCACGAGGACAAGCCATCTGTTTTTTGCCATATTCAAAACCTCCGCCTTCCGGCTCTCCATTTTCCTGCATCCCTCTCGGATTCATCTATGGACAGTATACCGGATTGCGGAGGCTTTGTCAAGTGATGCTCGTTAAAATCTACGTAAAAGCCGCACCAAATGTCGTGTTTGTTGTGTGAAATGACGTAAATTGTAGTTATCTCGACCGGTTTCCCGCGTTGCTTCCTAGGATTCGCTCATGCTGCGTTCGCACAACAGGTGCCGTGATCGCAGAAATAACGTGCGCCGATACTGGGACACGGCTGCCCGGTGCGTATCAGGCGGTCAGTCTTGCAGATAGTCCGGCAGAAACTGTGCGTCGATTACATTTTTGGTCATCTGGCGCGCTTCCTCCACGGTTAGCGTATAGCCGCTGATCTGCGTACCGTGGGTGGCGGCAATTTCGGGGGTGTAATCCTCCAGATAGTAGAGATGGGTATTGTACCAATTCATGCCGTAGTAGAACACGGTCGGGAGCCACTGCACCTCTGCCGGGATCAGTCCGCCGTCTCCGTCGCCCTCGATGTGGAAGGACAGCAGTCCTCCGACGGCATTCATGGGACGCGCCATCCCGGAGATGAAGTTGCCGAGCGAATAGGCGCACAGCGTCTGTCCCCGATCCGTTTCGATCCATTCGATGGGCTGGATGCAGTGCGAGTGGTGACCGAGAATCACATCCGCGCCGGCATCCGCGATCCTCTGCGCAAGGTATTTCTGTTCGTCGGTCGGCGTATGGGTGTTCTCCAGTCCCCAGTGTATGGACACGATCACAAAATCCACGGCTTCCCGGGCAGCGCGGACTTCACGGTCGATCCGTTCCGGGTCGATATAGGGAATGTCGATCGGTGAGGAGGCTTTCTTTACAATGCCGTTTGTGCCGTAGGTATAGGAGAGCATACCGATCGTGATCCCCTCTTCCGTCGTAATGGTGCGCAGAACGGCTGCGTCTGCCGCATCGTAAAAGGCACCGAGAAGCAGAACGGGCTGGGTGTGCCAGAAGTCCATGGTGTCGGACAGTCCCTGCGTACCCATGTCGAGCATATGGTTGTTTGCGATATTCACAATGTCAAAGCCGACCGTGACAAGATCCAGTCCAAGCTGCTGCGGCGAATTGAAGCAGGGATAGCCGGAATAGCCGTAGGACGCGCCCGCCATGACCGTTTCCTGATTGATGAAGGCGTAATCGGCAGCGGCAATTTGCTCCGCGACATCGCTGTAGACGGGGAGAAAATCGTACTCCTTGTCGGCATTCCCGCGGGATTTCGCGTCCATGTAGATATTCGGATGGATGAGGTTGTCCCCTGCGGCAATAAAGGAAATGTCCACGCCGAGATACGGATCGGTAAGCTCTGCCGTTTCCAGCGGTGCGCTTGTTTCATCGGGAAGAGCCGTTTTGTCCGGGACGGGGATCCCACCGTCGGAATACGCCGCCGTTTCACGCGCTGTGCCGTCGGATGGTCTGGCAGGCTCCGGCACGGTACCATCCGTATTTCGAAAATGGAGGCAGCCGGACAGGGTGACGGCGGAGATACAGAGCAGCGCGGCGAGCAGACGGCGGGAAGGACGGTCAATGGTCATGGTGGGTATCCTTTGCGCCGTCGTTTTTCAGTTCGGAGATCTCTTTGACAAACGCGTCGATGTCCTTGAATTCGCGGTGTACGGAGGCAAAGCGCACGTATGCCACGGTGTCCAGCTCCCGGAGCCGTTCCATCGCCATTTCCCCGATCTTCTGAGACGAGATTTCCCGTTTCATGCTGTTGTAGAGTGCGGTTTCAATATCGTTCGCGACCGCCTCCGCGTTGACGGGACGCTTCTGACATGCTTTCAAAAGACCGGTGAGCAGCTTATTCTTGTCAAACAGCTCCTTGGTGCCGTCTTTTTTCAGGACAACGGGCTGATACACGTCGATGACCTCGTAGGTGGTAAAGCGCATATGGCAGTCCAGACATTCCCGACGGCGGCGGATCGAGTTGTTTTCCTCCACGGGGCGGGAATCGATGACCTTGCTTTCATGAGAACCGCAGGAAGGGCATTTCATAGGCGAACTCCTTTGTATCCGTATGCAAAATACGGTATTCTATATATAGGAAAGTATAGCATGAATACCGGGGGATGTCAAGCGATTTCCGAAAGAAAACGACGCTTGTCCCCAACTTGGGGATTTGTGTGCGCGCTTCCGACAGAATGTGTCTGCGATATGAACAGCGGCGCGGCGACCACTTCCGATTTGCCGAAAATGTCTATTGCACTTTGCCGTGTTTTGTGGTATACTCTATAGTAACATATTATGCCTATATCAAAAGAGAACCATACATGACTACAAATCTTGTCTCCCGCGCGTACTGCCCCACCTATGACGCCTCTGCGGCACACGCCGCGTTGACTGGACTCCTTGCGGCGATCTCTGTCAGGGAGGCGGATATACGCGGCAGAAGGATCCTCATCAAGCCGAATCTCGTGATGGCGAAAAAGCCGGAATTTGCGGCGACGACACATCCGGTTCTGCTTGCGGCACTGGCAAGGATCCTGTCGGACTGGCACGCTGCGTCGATTGTGGTGGCGGACAGCTGCGGCGGACCGTACAACAGCGCGAATATGCACACCTTCTATCGCATCTGCGGTCTGGAAGGCTTGCGCACGATTCCCGGCGTGACGCTCAACGAGGATTTTTCGTTCGAGAGTGTGACCTTCCCCGGCAAGCGGCTCCACGGCTGCAATATCATCAAGCCTGCGCTGGAATGCGATGTCTGCATCGATTTCTGCAAGCTCAAGACGCACGGCTTGACCGGTCTTTCCGCAGCGACGAAGAACCTCTTTGGTCTGGTCCCCGGTGTGGAAAAATTCTCCCTGCACGCCGCCAATCCGCATCTTGACGATTTTTCCGCCATGCTCGTGGATCTGAACGAGATGCTCCGCAGCCGCTGTAGAGTGATCGCGCTCTGTGACGGCATTGTCGGGATGGAGGGCGACGGTCCGACCCACGGCACACCGGTGGCGGCGGGAATACTGCTCGCATCGGAATCCACGTATGCCCTGGATGTGGCGGCGGAGCACCATATCGGCTGCACGATCCCTGTCCTCTATCTCGACGAGGCGGCATCGCGCGGACTGGTGGAGCGGGAGTATGAGAAGCTGACCATTCGCACCGTGACGGAGCGCATACCGGAGAAAACGGTATTTGCATCCCCGGCTGCGGCTTCCAATCGCTTTCTCAAAAATCTCTCCGGCATTGGTGGTGGGAGATTCGCGGAGTTTTTTGCAGCAAAGCCACGGATCCTGCGGGACAAGTGCGTCGGCTGCGGCGTATGTGTGCGCTCCTGTCCGGCGAAAACGATCGAGCTGTGGGAGAAAAACGGCAGAAAGACGGCACATATCGCGAAAAAAGACTGCATCCGGTGCTATTGCTGTCAGGAGCTTTGTCCGATAGGTGCCGTGGAGATACACGAAAACCCGATCATTGGGCATATCCATTGAGGAGATGTGCCGTGCGTTTCCGGGAGCGGGACGACGGCTTATGAACATATGAAGAGTACGAAAAAAGCGTATGCCAAGATCAACCTCTATCTCGACGTGATGGCGAAACGGGAGGACGGGTACCACGACATCAAAAGCGTGATGCTCCAGGTCGGTCTTTATGATGAGGTGACGGTGGAGCGGGACGGCGGTGTGGACATTCGCCTTCTCGATCTGTGCGGAGAGCTGCCGGACGGGGAGGAAAATATCGCCTATCGCTGTGCCGACGCATTTTTGCGGTATTACGATCTGCGCGAGGGAGTGACGATCCGGCTGAAGAAACGGATCCCCATCGCGGCAGGACTGGGCGGCGGAAGCTCGGATGGCGCGGCGGTGCTTTCTGCCATGGCGGAGCTGTTTGCCGACACGATCCCTACCGATCTGGATGCCCTGTGTGCCATCGGGAGTACGGTCGGTGCGGATATTCCGTTCTGCATCGTGGGCGGATGCGCGAAAACGCTCGGCATCGGCGATCGGATCACGCCGCTCGATTACCACCCGCAGTGTGCGATCGTTCTGGCGCGCGGCGGGGAAGTCGTATCGACACCCCAGGCATATCGACTGCTGGACAGGCAGTACGGGGATGCGCTCGCGTCGGATTTCGGCGATTTCGAAGGATTCCTTGCCTCTCTTGCCCACGACGATCGATTGCCGCAGCATATGCACAACACCTTTGAGAGCGTGATCCTGCCCCTCCATCCGGAAGCCGCGCATATCCATCGACTGCTCCGGGATAAGGGCGGCGTTTCCCTGATGAGCGGGAGCGGTCCCACCGTGTTCGGTCTGTTTGACGATCCGGAAAAGGCACGTGCGGCATACGAAACGCTTGTGGGGGAGGGTACGGAGGCGTATCTCACCGGAGCGATCTCACGCATCTGATCATCATTCCGAAAGGAGTTTATGCGATATGGAAACGAAAATCTATAAGGGCAGAGGAAACGGGATCGACCGGGAGGATTATCTCGATTTCATCAACTACGTATTCGGTTTCAACGGCAACGATACGGATTTTCTGAAGCTCCTGCCCAAGCTCTACAAGCCGGAATATCAGCCGTGCGAAAACAGCTATGTCGTGACCGAGGACGGCAAGCTCAAGGCGGCAATCGGCGTGTTTGTCCGGGAACAGTCCGTGTGTGGCGAGTGGCTGTCCGTCCATGGCATCGGCAATGTGGCGGTCCATCCGTATGCCCGGTCGCGCGGGTATATGCGGGAGCTGATGCACATGGCGATAGACGACATGATCGCGTCCGGTGCGGATTACTCCGATCTTGGCGGCAGACGGCAGCGATACGGCTATTTTTCCTATGAATCCGCCGAGCCGGTGTGGGAGTTCACCATCGACCAGACGAATGCCCGCCACTGCTTCCGGGATATGCCGCCGCGTGAGATCGCTTTCCGTGAGGTGACGGATCCGGACGACCCGGTGATAGACAAAATGGTCGCGCTCCACGAAAAGCAGCCGCTCTACATGAAAAGAGATCGTGCGGCGTTTCTCGATATTTGCCGATCCTGGAGCAAAAAGCTCTACGAGATCACAGACGGCAAATACGGCTTTGCGGGCTATAGAATCGGGGAAATGGACGAGCTGATCCTGACAGATGAGAGCGATTTCTACGCCGTGGTGCGCGCGTATCTCGAAGAACACCGGGATATGCATCTGAACGTGCCGCTGTACAACACGGATCGGATCGCGGCAGCTTCCCTCATCTGTGAGCATTCCGCCCTCCACGACGACGCAAGATGCACGATTTTCCACTTTGAAAAGGTTGTTCGTGCGTTTATGAAGCTGAAAGCGCAGTCCCTGCCGCACACAATGTGCGACGGTGCGCTGACGGTGTTGGTTCACGGGATTGCGGGGGACGAGCGGTTCACGGTCGCGGTACAAAATGGCGTACCCACTGTGGAAAGTACGGACAAAACGCCGGATATAACCCTTGCGCACCGAGAGGCGGTCGCATTCTTCTTCGGCGTCATGTCCCCGGAGCGGATGCAAAACGCCTACGCCGCCGCATGGTTCCCGCTGCCGATGTATGTGGACGGCGCGGATCACGTCTGATGCACGGTGCCAAGCCTGTTGGATACAGAGGATTTCGATATGTCCTGGTTCAATGTTTACGGACTTATTTATGTACTTGTCATTCTGATTCCGAATCTCGTTTTCGCGATGCGGTGTAAGGACGGCTTTGTCAATCGCTGGCAGAACAAAACGGTTGAGACGCTGGAGCAGATCGGGCGGTTTGGATGCTTTCTCTTCATGATCGTTCAGATCCCAGGCACCGTTTTCCAGCCGTGGTCCGACACCGCATGGATGCTCTATTTTCTTCTGGATACCGTGTTCGCACTCGCTTACTGCACCATCTGGATCGTCTGTTTCCGCAAAAGCTCCGTATTCCGCGCACTGGCACTGTCGATTCTGCCGTCACTGCTTTTTCTCGCAAGCGGTATTCTGACCCGCTCGATCTTTTTGATTGCCGCTGCCTGCCTCTTTGCACCGACACATATCCTGCTGTCGTACAAAAATGCCGCCGCGGAACGGATGGGAAAATGATCTTCACATAAAAAACGCCGCCGTATCGGATTGCAAATAACGATACGGCGGCGTTTTTGAGGATGAACCTTAATGAACGCTGTATTTCTTATTCCTTCGTCTTGACACGAAAATAACTTTTCAAATGTCCACTCTAAGGGGATTCTCTCCATTCGATACAGGGGATCTTTTTTACTTTTCCGCGGGGGTATCGCAGTAGAGACAGCGGTATTCGCCCTCTCCCTCTCCGCAGAGGCGGAACACATGCGCCAGCTCCTGCTCCGTAGAAGTGATGCAGCGCGGATTTTTGCAATGGATCACGCCACGGAGTACCGTCGGTCGGGACAGGTGCCGCTTTTCCACACATTTGCCGCCCGCGATACGATTGACGGTGATTCCGGGATCCACATAGCCGAGCGCGTCAAAATCGATACTGTCCAGCGAGACCTCCGTGCCGATCTTGATGATGTCCTTTTTTTTCATCTTTCCGGACGGTACGTTTTTGAGGATCGCCACCGTGCAGTCGAGGGCATCCAATCCGAGCGTTTCGTATACACGCATCCCCCGTCCGGCGGTGATGTGGTCGAGGACGATGCCGTTTTCTATCGAATCAATGTACATTTTCTCACTCCTCTATTTCCGGCGTCAGTCCGAGCAGCATCAGAATCAACGCCATGCGCATGAGCTTGCCGCAGTATACCTGTTTGAAATAACACGCGCGTGGATCCTTGTCCACCGCCACGGAGATCTCGTTGACGCGCGGCAGCGGATGGAGAATCGCCATATCGGACCTGGCGGCAGTCAATTTGTCCTCGGTCAGGATGTATGTGTCGCGCAGGCGGAGATATTCCTCCTCGCTGACGAATCGTTCCTTCTGCACCCGTGTCATGTAGAGAATGTCAAGCTCCGGCATTGCGTCCTCCAGACGGGTCGTTTCACGGTACGGGATCCGTTCCTTGACGAGGATGTCCCGGCGCACGTATTCCGGCAGACGCAGCTCCACCGGGGAAATCAGCACGAATTTGATCCCTGTATACCGGGACAGCGCGGCGATCAGGGAATGGACGGTCCGTCCGAATTTGAGATCCCCGCAGAAGCCGACGGTGAGATCGGTCAGTCTTCCCTTTTCGCGGCGGATGGTGAAGAGATCGGCAAGCGTCTGGGTCGGATGGCTGTGTCCGCCGTCTCCGGCATTGATCACCGGGATCGAGGCGTTTATGGATGCCACATACGGCGCACCCTCTTTCGGATGGCGCATGGCGATGATGTCCGCATAGCAGCTCACGACACGCGCGGTATCGGCGACGCTTTCTCCCTTGGATGCGGACGAGCTCTGTGCCTCCGAAAAGCCCAGCACATTGCCGCCCAGCTCATACATTGCCGCTTCAAAGCTCAGTCTCGTGCGCGTGGACGGCTCGAAAAATAAGGTCGCCAGCTTTTTTCCGTCGCAGAGGTGCGCATATTTCGCCGGATTTTTCTCAATGTCAAATGCTGTAGCGATCAGGGAGTCGATCTCCGCCGCAGACAGCTCCAGAATATCGATGAGACTTCTCATTCTTTCACTCCTTATGCGTGTGCATCCAGCTTTCATCGGACGGATCGTCGCGGAAATGCTTCAGTCGCTCGATGTCCGCAGGTGCAATATACCCGTTTTCCGCTGCCACCACACAGATCTCGTCGAAATTCGTCAGGCTCACATTCCGCACCTGTGCCGCCGCCAGCCGATCAAGCCCCTTCTGCATTCCGTAGGTGAAGATGCTGACCACGCCGAGAACCTCTGCCCCAGCTTCCCGGAGCGCGTCCACAACCTCGATCACACTGCCGCCCGTGGAGATGAGATCCTCAATGACAACGACCTTTTCCCCCGCGTCCAGTCTGCCCTCGATGCGGTTCTGTCTGCCGTGATCCCTGTTGCCGGAACGGACGTAGCCCATCGGAAGTCCCAGAATGTGCGCGGCAATGGCGGCATGGGCGATTCCGGCGGTCGAGGTACCCATCAGCACCTGCGCGTCCGGGTATTCCCGTTTTACCGTCTCCGCAATCGCGTTTTCCACGTCGTTCCGTACATCCGGAGCGGTCAGCGTCAGGCGATTGTCGCAGTAGACGGGACTTTTGATCCCGCTTGCCCATGTGAACGGCTCGTTCGGACGGAAGAACACCGCTCCGATTTTCAAAAGATCCTCTGCAATCCTTGTTTTCGTATCCATATCCCGCACTCCTTATCGCTTTTCAAAGATTCCCGTTTTCGGAAAATTCCGCGACACACCGCTTGTATGCCGCTGCCGGATCGCTCGCCTTTGTGATCGGTCTGCCCACCACGATGTAGTCCGATCCAAGCTGCCAGGCCTTTGCCGGCGTCGCGATCCGCACCTGATCCCCGGCGTCCCCGTCTGCAAACCGTACTCCCGGCGTGACCGTGGCAAAATCCGCACCGAGCTTTTCGTGAATCGCACCTGCCTCCCACGGAGAGCAGACCACGCCGTCCAGTCCCGCCGCTTTCGCGTTTCCGGCATAGTGGAGAACCGTATCCTCCATGGAATGCGGGATCCACAATTCGTCATGAAGCCGCTCCTCACTCGTGGAGGTCAGCTGGGTAACGGCAATGCACCTGGTTCGGCGCACACCGTTCACGGTCAATCCCTCGATGGCGGCGCGCATCATATCGATCCCTCCGGCGGCGTGCAGATTCGTCATATCCACACCAAGCCCTGCCAGTACCGCCATCGCTTTTTTCACCGTATTCGGAATGTCGTGGAGCTTCAGGTCGAGGAAGATCTTGTATCCCCGATCGCGCAGCGTTTCCACCATGGCAGGTCCGGCGGCGTAATACAGCTCCATGCCGATCTTTACGTAAGGCTTGTCCTCCTCAAACCGATCGAGAAACGCAAGGGTTTCCGCAGCCGAGGCAAAATCACAGGCGATGATGACTTCTCTTTTCTTCATATATGTGCTCCTCCTACCATATCCATCCAGTTTGTGATCCCGTATTTCTCCATTTCACCGGGCAGTGCCGCGACAATATCCCGGCAGATCGTCGGTTCTGTGAGGTTTGCCGCACCGATCTGCACCGCGCTCGCCCCGGCAAGAAGCATCTCCACGCAGTCCGCCGCATTCGATATGCCGCCCATGCCGATCAGTGGAATCTGCACCGCTTCATACACCCGGTACACCATTGCCAATGCCACCGGAAAGACCGCCGGTCCGGACAATCCGCCCGTTCTGTTCGCAAGGATCGGCCGTTTCCGCCGCAGATCGAGCCGCATACCCACGAGGGTATTGATCAGGGACAATCCGTCCGCCCCTGCCGCTTCACACGCGCGTGCGATCTCCGTGATGTCCGTGACGTTTGGGGTCAGCTTCACGAATACCGGTTTGGTCGCCACCCTTTTGACCGCAGCCGTAACCTCTGCCGCCAGATGTGCCGAGGTGCCGAATCCCATCCCGCCGCCATGTACGTTCGGACAGCTGATGTTCACTTCCAATATACCGACATTTTCCGCTTCCGTCAGCTTTTCCGCACAGGCGACGTATTCCGCGACCGAGAAGCCGCCGATATTGGCAATGACCGGCTTGCCGTAGATTTTTTGCAGGTTGGGCAGTTCCTCCGCGACCACACGCTCCACGCCGGGATTTTGCAGTCCGACCGCATTGAGCATACCCGACGGCGTTTCCGCGATCCGCGGCGTGGGATTGCCGAACCGTTCCTGTGCCGTGGTCCCCTTGATGGAGATCGAACCGAGGCAGCGGATGTCGTAGATCTCCGCAAATTCCCTGCCATAGCCGAACGTGCCGCTTGCCGGAATGATCGGGTTGTCGAGCGTCACACCCGCCAAATCTACCGTCATGTTTACCATACGATCGCCTCCCTCTCGAGTACCGGACCATCCCGACAGATCCGTACCGCACCGTATTTTGTCTTGCAGGAGCAGCCCATGCACGCGCCGAAGCCGCATCCCATCCGCTCCTCAAAGCTGTACGCACCGGGACAGGTCAGCCGATCGTACACGGCACGGAGCATGGGGATCGGTCCGCACGCATAGCTGTAGGAGTACACGCCATCGAGCAGTCCCACCACCGTTCCTTTCTCACCCAACGTGCCGTCCATGGTCGCAATCCGGACCGTGCAGCCGAGTGCGGCAAATTCGTCCTTATAAAATACATCCGCCGCCGACGCAAAGCCGCAGACCACCGTCACCGGGATATTCTTCGCGCGCAGCCGTCTCGCCAGTCCATAGAGCGGAGGTACGCCCACGCCGCCGCCGACAAGCACCGGACTGTCCCCACACGCCCCGATCGGGAATCCGTTGCCCAGTCCCGTGAGCACATCCAGCATTTCGCCGCTTTTCCGCTCCGACAGCCATTCCGTACCGCCGCCGACCACCTTGTAGATGAGCGTAAGCGTCCCCTTGTCCCAGTCACACACCGAGATCGGCCGGCGCAGGTAGTACCCGCCGGTGCGCACATTCACAAACTGTCCGGGAGCTGTGATCTCGTCCGTATCGCCGGAAAGGCGTATCTGCCACACGTCCCGCGCGATCCGGATGTTCTCCGCGACCGCAAACCATTCCTTACGCATTCATTCACCCTCGCTTTCGTCCCATACGCGCTTACCGTCCGCCACCGTCGCCACGCATTTTCCCATAACGGTCCATCCGGCAAACGGGGTCGCACGTCCCATCGTGGCAAATCGCTCCGGATCCACAGTGTACGACCGCTCCAGATCCCACACCGTCAGATCCGCCCGTCCACCGACCTGTATCTCGCCCGCGCCCAGCGCAAACCGTTTCTGCGGTGCTGTGGTCAGCATGGCAATGAGCCGGGACAGCGGTACAATGCCGGTTTGGCACAGCTTTGTGTACACCACCGGAAATGCCGTCTCCAGCCCGACCACGCCCATGAGACTGTCCCGCAGTCCGCGCGATTTTTCCGCTATGCTGTGCGGC
>USGH01000058.1 GCA_900554225.1 uncultured Eubacteriales bacterium
CATGAGCGCAATCGTGTTTCCTGCTCAGAACAGGCGACCTCGTGGCGCATCAACTCAACTGCTTAATGCTGCTTGGTTCCCCACCTGACATGGTTCACAGCCGTCAATCGCACAAGACCCATTCGTCACCACAGTCCGCAACGATGCAAAGACCTCACAAGTTCTGCCCTCGTCCCGGGAATCCACCCCTGCTATAGCGGATTTCAGGTACAGGGCGCCGCTATTTCCCCGGTTGGTATGGCCTTATTTCACGAGTTATTTTACTTGTCTTACCCGATTATTATAGCATACTTTTCGATAAATTGCAATAGGCTCACGCAGGAATTTTCTTTTTATTCAAAATTTGCCGCAATATCCCGTAATGCGCCCCGCATCGCATATTGTCCGTCAGAAACCATTTCCGTATCGTGCGCCGCTTGCCAGTTCTTCCTCAATGGCGAGCAGGCGGTTGTATTTGGCGGTCCGTTCTCCACGACATGGCGCACCGGTTTTGATATAGCCCGTCTGCAAACCAACTGCCAGATCTGCGATGGTCGTATCATCCGTTTCTCCGGAACGGTGAGACAGAATCGTGCGGTACCCGGCGTTCTTTGCCATCTGGACCACCTCCATCGTCTCTGTCAGTGTGCCGATCTGGTTTGGTTTGATGAGGATCGCGTTGCCGAGTCCCTGACGGATGCCATCGCGTAATCTTGCCGGATTGGTGACAAAGAAATCGTCCCCCACCAAGAGCATCTTTTTCCCGAGCCGTTCCGTCATGCTTTTCCATCCGATGCTGTCGTCTTCCCCCAGTCCATCCTCCAGCGACGCAATGGGAAAACGTTCTGCCAATTTCTCATACACACCGATCAGATCCACTGAGTCCATCGTTCCGCCTGCTTTCGGAAGCGTGTATTTTCCACTGTTCTCCACCCATTCACTGGATGCCGCGTCCATGGCAAAGCGAATCTGCTCCGTTGTATATCCCGCTTTTTCAATGGCAGCGGACAACGTTTCCAGCACCTCGCTGTTGTCTCGCATATCCGGCGCAAAACCGCCTTCATCGCCAACTCCTACTGATTTTCCGGATGCCCGCAGCAGTTTTCCGAGTGCGTGATACACCTCACATCCGGCGCGCAATGCCTCACCAAATGTGGAAAAGCCGCTTGGCACGATCATAAATTCCTGGATGTCGATGTTGTTGTCCGCATGTGCGCCGCCGTTTAGAATATTCATCATCGGGATCGGCATTTCTCCGGTTCGCACGCCGCCGATATACAGATATAACGGCATTCTGTGATACCATGCCCCTGCCTTTGCCGCTGCGAGAGATACCGCCAATATCGCGTTTGCCCCCAATCGCTTCTTATTTTCCGTGTCGTCCAGATGGATGAGTCGGGTATCAACGGTGCAGGGACAGCACGGAAGTCCACGTAAAGCCTCACAGATCGGTCCGCGTACATGCTCCACTGCCTGCAAAACGCCCTTTCCGAGATACCGTTTTTCATCCCGGTCCCGCAATTCGTGCGCTTCGTATTTGCCTGTGGATGCACCGGAAGGGGCCGCTGCTGTGCCAAATGTGCCGTCCTCCAGCCAAACGGTCGCTTCAATGGTCGGATTGCCGCGCGAATCGAGAATTTCCCGTGCGGTTACATGGCGGATATGATCGCTGTATACGTGCATACTGCACCTCCAGAATGGATTTTCAGCGGTAGTATTGCCACAAACCGGATTTTCTATACGTTTTTGCATACCTTCGGTGGTATTTCCTGCGTCCCTGCATATACTATAGGCAGAAATGAGGTGAAACCATGATCATTCATACCGTAGTCCCCGGCGACAGCATTTATCGGATCGCGCGTATGTACAATGTTCCTGCATCGCGGATCATCACAGACAATATGCTGACCGACCCCGGCAGGCTCATCGTCGGCGAGACACTTGTCATTCTGTTTCCAAGCGAGACGTACACGGTGCGCGGCGGCGATACGCTGTCCTCCATTGCCTCCCGGTTCCATGTTCCCCTCCTGACCCTCTTTCAGAACAATCCCGCATTGGGCGGAGAAGCCGCGGTGTATCCCGGTCAAACCTTGAACATTCGATACGCGCCGTCGGAAAATCGCCCCATCCGCGTCAATGGTTATGCATATCCGTACATCGACCGCAGTGTACTTCGACGAACCTTGCCCTACCTGACATATCTATCCCTGTTCAGCTACGGTATCGCGGAAAACGGCACATTGCTCCCGCCACAGGGAGATGAAGCGGAGATCCTCACGCTCTGCCGCCAGTATCAGACCACGCCGCTTCTGACACTGACCTCGCTTTCGGAAAACGGCACCTTTTCGAGTACCCTTGCAAATCGTGTGCTGACCGATTCGGGATTGCAGGAGAAGGTGGTGGAGGCGGTTGCCCATACAGTGGTGCAGATGGGATATGGCGGTGTGGATGTGGATTTCGAATATATTCCACGGGAATCCGCCGCTGCATATGCCGATTTTGTCGCTGCGCTGCGGGAAAGCCTGGAGCCGGATCATGAGGTGTTTGTATCCGCCGCCCCGAAAACCTCTGCCGATCAAGCAGGACTGCTCTATGGCGGACATGATTATCGATTGCTTGGTGAAGCGGCGGATATGGTGCTGCTCATGACATACGAATGGGGGTACACATATGGTCCGCCCATGGCAGTCTCTCCTCTGCCGCAGGTCAAACGGGTACTCGACTATGGGGTTACGGAAATCGCGCGCGACAAGCTCCTCATGGGCGTGCCAAATTACGGATACGACTGGCCTCTGCCGTTCGAACGCGGAACAACAAAGGCGGAATCCCTGTCGAATGTGGAGGCTGTCCAACGAGCCGGTGTACGCAATGCCGCCATCCGGTACGACGACGATGCGCAAGCCCCGTATTACACGTATTTTGATCGTCCGGCACAGGCAAACGGTGCGGTGGAACATGAGGTGTGGTTTGAAAACGCAAGCAGTACGGAGGCGATGCTGTCTCTTGTCGCGGAATATGCTCTCGGCGGCATTGGCGTGTGGAATGTGATGCAGTATTTTCCTGCACTGTGGCTCGTTCTCAACCAGATGTATCCGATCGTGAAAAATCCCTGATCAGAAACCAAAAAGACGCTGCGGATCTCCTTTGCGGATATGCCACAGCGTCTTTCGTGATTGTATCTTACTTTTACTTGGTGATGGTGATCTTGTTGATGGTTCCGGCCTTGTCGGGGTCGATGCCGCGAACGATGGTCAACTGGCACGCCAGCATCTGGAAGAACAGGACGGAGATAAACGGGGAGGTCAGCTCACATCCGGTATCCGGCAGAACGATACCATGGGTACCGGGCAGGATCTGCGCTGCATCATTGGTGACAACGAGCACATCCGCCTCTTCCTTGAGGAGCTTTTCGATGATGTCCGCGGAATCCTTTTCGGTAGCACCCTTCGGAGAAATCACGAACACGAGGTCGTTCTTCTTCACCTGCGCGATCGGACCATGGTGGAAGTCGGAGGTCGGGTAACCCTTCATCTTCAGCTTGTTCGTTTCGAGCATCTTCAGCGCACCTTCCAGAGCGATCGGATAGGAGATACCACGACCGAGGATAACGGCACCAGGAATATTCTGGTACTTCTTGGCAAGCTCTACGATTTCTGCCGTATTCTTATCAAAGAATTCCGCTACCTTGTTGTGTACGTTCGCCAGATTCTCAAGGAACTGCACGTTACCGGACCATTTTCCTGCGATGGCAGCAAGGAGCATCATCTGGGTGGTGAAGGTCTTGGTCGCTGCGATGCTTGCTTCAAATCCGCAGTCGCAGAAGAGGTGGTACTTTGCGGTCTTCGCCATCGGGGATTCCAGGTTGTTTGTAACGGCAACGGTGATGGCACCTTCTTCGTTTGCGCTCTTCAGCACTTCCAGCACGTCCTCCGCTTTACCGGACTGGGACACACCGATCACAAGCATTCCCTTCAGATGGACGCGCGCACCGTATTTGGTAAATACAGAAGGCGTACCCAGCGTGCACGGGAGACCTGCCAGAATCGCAAACAGATACTGTGCGTATACGCAGGCGTGGTCAGAGGTACCTCTTGCGGCGAAATAGATCCCGTTTACACCGGAATCCTTTGCTTCCTTTACGATTGCGTCCACGGTGGGCATATTGTCGCCGAGAACCTTCGCGAGCGCAGCAGGTTGTTCACGAATTTCTTTTTCGAGATTGATCATACTTATATTCCCTCTTTCACAAAATTTACATTTCTTCATATCAAGCCAAGTGATTTGATGATGAAAATACCGAAGAAGATGGTGAGGATGCAGAGAAATGTGGTAAGCAGAAGTATCTGTGCCGCAAGCTCTCCGTCATTCCCCATTTTTTTTGCCATAATATAGCTGGAAACTGCCGTCGGCGCACCGAACAGGATCAGAATCACACCGAGTGACGCTCCCCGGAATCCGAGAAGTGCCGCAATCGAGACCATGATCGCCGGCAGAACAACGGTTTTTCCCAGCGAAGACACCACTGCGTATCCCACTCTCCCACGCAAGCTTTCCGGACGGAAATTCGCGCCGAGACTGATGAGCGCAAGCGGCGTTGTGAGACCACTGAGATAATTTAAGCTTTTGTTGATAACGACCGGGAGCTGCCATCCGTATAGCATAAACGGAATCCCCAACACCACACCGATGATGAGCGGATTCGTAACAATGTTCTTCAGAATATGCAGCAGTTTCTTACCGTTCAGTTTCTGAGAACTGTCAGTGGAAAAAAGCGACAACAGAATCACAGAATACGCGTTGAACATCAGGATGACAAACGGCATTACGATCGCGATCAGTGTGGTTCCCGCTTCTCCAAACATATTGTCCGCCAGCGGTACGCCCAAAATCGCGAAATTGGACCGACACATCCCCTGCACAAACGCACCACGCTTCGTCGTATCCCGTATACAGAATACGGCAAGGAGACTCACGATGACAAAGGAGGCGGTGACGGTGATCACGCAGAATGCGATCAATCGACCATCTGCCAGCTCCGAAAGGGATCCGCGTGCGACCTCCAAAAAGAGCATGATCGGCAGAGCGACCTTGAAAACGAGCTTTTCCGAGATGTCGAGAAAGTTGTCGTTCACAAAACCGATCCGCTTCAGGATCACGCCGACCAGCACGATCAGGAAAATCGGTGCCACCGCATTGAAGCTATACAGGAAATTGGATACCATCAACTCTCCCCTCCTTCCGCTGTGGCGACAGACTCCGTTGTGGCAACGGTGGTGAAATAATCATCGATTCCCTCCGCCACCGCCACCGAAAACGCTTTCTGCCAGTCCGCATCCGTCAATTTCGACACATCCGCTTCGTTGGTGATGAAGCCGACCTCGATCAACGACGCAGCCGCGTAGGTTTCCCGGATCACATAATAGGATTCCGAAACCTTCATATTGTGGACCGCGACTTCCTTATCGTCCGGGAATGTCTGGTTCAACCGTGCCTGGATCGCATTCGCCACATCCACGGAATAGAGCTGCTTCTTTGCATTGCTCTCGCAATAATAGATCCGGGTGCCGCCGACAGAATAGTCCTCATTGAAGGAATCGCAGTGGAGGGATAAATAATAATCGATCTGCTGGCTGTTGGCGTAGGCGGTCCGTTCCTCGGGACTGTACTTGTTGTTGCCGTTCTCATTGAATTCCTGCGGAAAAGATTCTCCGTCGTGGGTCATGATCACGGTATATCCGAGCTGTTCGAGCTTATCGCGCACCAGATTGGCGTAAAGCAGGGTCAGCTCCTTTTCCGTGTGATCCGGCAAAAAGTCACTTGTACATCCGTTGTCGTCAAATCCGTGACCGGGGTCAATGCAGATGGTGATGTTGTGCGGTTCGGCATTTTCATCGTATCTGCCAACCCCCGTGGAGGGGGACGCTATGCCACGATCCGCTTTCTTTGTTTCCGCGGGTCCATTCGACTTTCCGACTGCGGGCGAACATGCGGTGAAAAGAAGACACAGGCTCAGAAGAACGGAGGTGAGAAAAAGTGAGTTCGGTCGTTTATTCATGAATCATTCCGTGATATCCGCAGGCAGGAAGTCCGATGAGATGACCTTGCCCACTTCCTCACGCAAAGAAGTCCGGGTCAGCCCCTTTACCATATGTACAGCGGCAAGCTCGTTCGTATACTGCGCCACATCCATCGCCTGATAGCCGACACCGGTGTCCGTATAATGGGTGACAATCGGATGCACGGCGGTATCGGAAAGCGAAATGGAGCCGTCCGCGCTCGCCACAATATCCATTGTCAGAATCCCACTGAGAATTCCGCTGCGCGTATCGCCGTCAGAAAGGAGATTGCCGAGAGAATAGGCAACAAAGGTCTTGGTGCCATCCTCGGTATCGAGCCATTCTGCCTTTTCCAGTTTTGTGCCATTGCCGACGATCACATCCGCACCGGCTTCCGCAAGCTGCATGGCGATCGGACGCCGATTGTTGTTGTCCGCATCCCAGGTAACGGATACGACCACCACATCGGAAATAAGGTCGGCATAGGTCACAGTCGCTTCCACGGCGGTCATATCGGACAGATCCGGCACGACCGGGGTTTCACCGCCGGGTGCGGTTTCCACAAACGACAGGAACGCGATGGTCACGCCATCCTTTTCATAAAGCCGGATATCGTTCGCATCAATGCTGTCACTGTACGCGCCGATGGTGGTCAGCCCTTCCGCGTTGACCGCTGCCATGGTACTGCTTAGCCCTTCGTTCGTCAGGGGATACTGTCCGGCGACGTTGATAAGATCAAAGCCGAGCTCGCGCAGTGCCGGAAGTGCTTCGACAGGGATTTCGTTGTCTACCGGATCTGCCTCCACAACCGGTCCCTGTAGGGTGGTCATGGCAAAATCCGCATTCTGAATGAACGGATACACACCGGAGTACAGCGTCAAAAAGCTGTATTCCTTGCCTTCACGCGCTCTGGAAGCGGCATCGGCACGAATGTTGTCGTCCGCGGCAATGCCACCGGAGATGGCAAGTGATACGGTAGCAAACGGCTCCTCCGTCACAGCAGCGGTTCCATTCGCGCCGGACTGTTGTGCAGCCGCAGAGTCATCCTTTTTTTCCACTTCACTCTTCCGTTCCGCCTGCTGTAGTGTGGGTGCAACGGTTTCCTCTCGTGCGCTTAACACACTGGTGGCATCCCGCATTTCGAGGAAATTGCAGGAGGTGGCTGAAACTGTCAACAGACCGAGAGCACAGAAAAGTGCTCCCAGTCTATGGAATCCATGAAATGTACGCATCATTTTTATTTTCTTTCTTCCAGAACTTTCTTTTCGTATGCCTTCATGTCCGCGATCCATGCATCTCTGACAGGCACATTCTGCTTTTCGCAGTACATATCCCAAACGACGTTGAAGGGATAGGTCTTGATCTCCTCAAGATATGCCAGACGGGAGGTATAATCGCCCTCTGCTTCGAGCTTCTGGAGGAGCTCCACGGGTTCGAGTGCAGCCCACAGCATTGCCTTCTGCATATTTCTGGCACCGATAGCCCAGCATGCAATACGGTTGATGGAGCCATCGAAGAAATCGAGTCCGATGTGTACGCGATCCTCGTAGTGACCGCGGACGATCTCACTGGTGATTGCCTTTGTCTCGTCGTCCAGAATCACCACGTGGTCGCTGTCCCAACGAACCGGACGGGATACATGGAGCATAACGCCCTTTACAAACTGGAGTACAGCGGAGAGCTTATCGGAAACGACCTCCGTCGGATGGAAGTGACCGGTGTCCAAGGTCAGGCAGGTATTGTGCTTCAGGGCACAGCCAAGATAGAACTCGTTGGAACCGATCGTGCAGCTTTCCAAACCGATACCGAACACCTTGCTTTCCATACCGTCGATGTCGTAGCGCGGATCTACCGGAACGGCAAAAATCTGATCGTAGGAATCGGCAAGACGGGCTCTGTATGCAGCGCGATTTACCGGGGTGTCCTTGAAGCCATCCGGTACCCAGAAGTTGTTCGTGGCAGGCATACCCAGTGCGCGGCCGAAGGATTCACAGATCTTACGGGACTGGATACCATGCTCAATCCAGAATTTGCGGATCGACGGATCGCTGTGGGACAGTGTGAAGCCGTCCGCTGCGAGGGGATGGGAGAAGAATGTCGGGTTAAAGTCGAGGCCGAAATGGTTTTCCTTTGCCCACTGTACCCAAGAGGTGAAATGCTCCGGGGCGATTTCGTTGCGCGCAACCTTCTTGCCGCCTGCATCCAAATAGATGGCGTGAAGGGAGAACTTCTTGGTGCCGGGGATCATTTTGGCTGCCGTTTCAAAATCCGCACGCAGCTCGTCGATGTTCCGCGCCTTTCCGGGATAGTTACCCGTGGACTGGATACCGCCGGAAAGCTCACCGTCCGGATTCTCAAAACCGGTAACGTCGTCACCCTGCCAGCACTGGATACCTACAGGGGTCTTTGCAACCTTTTCCATGGCTGCGTCTGTGTCCACGCCGAGAGACGCATACAGCTCTTTCGCAGCTTCATACAGCTTTTCGTTTGTCATTGCTTTTCACTCCGTTTATGTAATTTTTTGTTTAACGATTGTTGTGGTACGCCGGGAACACGCCGTCTCTTTTGTGCGATGTATCCCCACGCACGGCTTATTCCCCGATCAGACCAAGGAATCTGCCGTATGCTTCATCCCATGCAGCTGCGTTTGCCATATCCGGCGCAAATTCTTCTACATCGAAGGAGTTGCGGATGATCTGTCTCGCCTGCCACATATCGGAGACCTCTCCGGACGCGATTGCCTGCATAGCGATATTGCCGAGACAGGTAGCTTCCACAGGACCTGCGCAAACCATTCTGTGCGATGCGTCTGCTGCAAACTGAGACAGCATCCGTTCCTTGGTGCCACCGCCCACAATGTTGATCACAGGATACTTTCTGCCTGTGATCACCTCCAGCTTTTCCGCCGTCCAGCGATACCGGAGGGAGAGGGACTCAAAGATGCAGCGGACAATCTCACCTACCGTTTCCGGCACGTGCTGTCCGGTTTCCTTGCAGTAATCGCGGATTCTCTGGGGCATATTGCCGGCAGTTGCGAACCGCTGATCGTCGGGATTGATGAGCGACTGGAGCGGCTTGGAGGCAAGTGCCTGCTCGGACAGTTCGTCGAAGGTATATTTGGTGCCTTCTCTTGCCCACTGTCTGCGGGATTCCTGCTCGATCCATAAACCCATAATGTTTTTCAGCACACGAATGGTACCGAACACACCGCCCTCGTTTGTGAAATCGTACTGCAAAGAAGCGTCGTTGATCACCGGGGTCTTCGATTCGATGCCCATGAGAGACCATGTACCGCTGGAAATATACAGGAAGTCCTCATTCTCCGCGGGAACGGACAATACGGCACTGGCGGTATCGTGAGAGGCAACCTTGACGACCTTTGCAGTGGAATTGCCGGTTTCCTCACCGGGCAGCAGTGTGCCAAGCGGTGTACCGGGCTCCACGATGTCACAGAGGATCTTTTCCGGAATACCGAATTTTGCAAGCAGCTCGGTGGCGTACTTTCTGGTGTGTGCGTCCAGCATGGCACCGGTAGAGGCGATGGTGTATTCCGTCTTCTTTTCCCCGGTCAGGAAGTAGCCGAGCAAGTCCGGGATATGGAGCAGCTTGTCCGCATTCTCAATGAGCCACGGACGATCGCGCATATCGGCGGCAATCTGATACAGCGTGTTGAAATTCATGGACTGGATACCGGTTTTGCCGTAAATCTCCGTCCACGGTGCGTATTTGTTGAACACGTAATCGGTGATGCCGAGCGTACGCTCATCGCGGTAATTGAAGGGATTGGCGAGCAGCGCGCCCGTTTTGTCGAGGTAGCCGTAATCCACACCCCAGGTATCGATACCGATGGTGTCCACGCCGCTCTCTTCCTTTGTCGCCTGCAAAATCGCGCTCTTGATCTCAAACAGCAGCCGCAGCGTATCCCAGTAGAATCCGGTAGGTGTCATTACGGGATCGTTGGAGAAGCGGTGGATTTCATTTAAGGTGAACTTTTTTCCGTCATAGCCGCCGAGGATTCCTCTGCCGCTGGATGCGCCCAAATCGATGGCGAGCATTTTCTTCTGAGCCATGTGCTATGTATCCTTTCTTTTGTTGTGCTTCTTCATGTATGTCGTTTGCGGATTGCCGTGTTTCAAACCCCGGCCGTGCGCGGGAAGCAATTTCTCGTCGCCGTAACTGCAGCCGCAAATGCTTCCTCCGCCGTTGCAAAGGTATTGCCGATCGCGGTAAGCTGTACGCCGCCTTCCAGTGCCGCCAGTCCGTCAAAGACGCGCAGATGCGGTTCTACGGTCAGGATGAAGTCCCCGGTCCGTGCGTTGTTGATCACGGCAAGCAGCTCAGGAATACAGCCGATACCCATCCCGGCAGGAACGATGGTGCCATTTCTATGGGCATCCTTGATGTGCATATAGTTCATGTACGGTGCGAGCATATAGTAGGCATGCGGGAACGGTTCCGTACCGCACTGAATGAAGTTTGCGGGATCGAACACGCAGCCGAGTCTTCCGTCAAAGGCATCGAGCAGGTCGAGACAACGTTCCGCCGTATCGCCGTAAATGCCCTTTTCGTTTTCGTGGCAGAGAGAAAGCCCGTAGGTCTCCGCGATGTCGAGCATTCTGCCGATCCGGTCAATGACCTCATTCCGGTACTCGTCGTACTTGCCGTCCGGGATGTAGAACGAGAACATACGGATACGCCGACAGCCCATGATCTCTGCGGTATCGCAGGTCTGCTTCAGCTTTTCGAGATGCGCGTCCATCGGATCGGTGATCTGGATCTTACCAAGCGGGGAGCCGATCGCGGATACGGAAATGCCGCACGCATCCAGCTTTTTCTTTACATCCATCGCTTGCATCGGGGACAGATCGGAGACATTCACGCCGTCAATATTGCGCAGCTCCGTCATTTTGACCTTGTTTTTGAGCAGTCCCTCGATCTGGCTGTCCAGATTCGGGGAATATTCATCCGAGAATGCACTGAGCTTAAATCTAACCATAAGTCTTATCTCACTGTATACGGTGCCCGATTCGGCTTCCGTATAGCTCCTTTCTTTATGCGGAGAATGCGAATATATCCTGTGCCGCGGTGGATTTTCGGTCTTTTCCCGACAGATGAAAAATGCCGCAGCTTTCACTTATACGGATATTATAGCATTCTCCCGTCCTTTTTGCAACGGTTTGTTATGAATTTTTCGGGAATCCTTTTGTAAATATGTGCAAAAATCGTCGGTATCCGCGCTGGATTTTTGTGTTTGGCTTTTGACACAGAGGATTCGACGGTACCATCCATGCATTATGCGGTTATTTGAGTTCCACCACCGTCACGCCATAATCGCCCTCACCGTACTGTCCCGCACGGAAGGAAGCAACCCGCCGATCGTCCTTGAAATGCTTCCACAGCGCGGTACGGAGTGCGCCCGGTCCCTTGCCATGGATGATAGTCGCGCTTTGCACATGCGCCATTCTCGCGTCGTCGAGGTATTTATCCACCACGAACCATGCTTCCTCACCGGTCATGCCGCGCACATCACATTCGAGCTTGAAATTCCGGGATACGGATGTTTTTACGCCGCCGGACTGTTTTTTCTGCGTCTTTTTCAGCGTTGCTTCATCGATCAGGCGCAGATCGGACACATTTGCCTTTGCCTTGACCGCGCCCATACGGACGGTAACATTGCCGTTTTTGTCCGGATCCTCCAGCAGAACGCCGCTTGTACCGATGTTCCGGTGCTGCACGGCATCTCCCTTATGGAGCGGACGCGGCAGAACGTAATCATCGTCTCCGCCATCCTCCGGCTGATTCCGGTCGTCGTATTCGCGCATACTCTGGCGGATATTCCGTTTGGCGGCGGCGATTTTCTCT
>USGH01000059.1 GCA_900554225.1 uncultured Eubacteriales bacterium
AATCTCTCCCCGTAGAGTGCGGATCCTTCCGGGAGCCGCTCGCGAACGATCTTCTCATGTACTGGACGGAACAAAATTGGTGCGCAACCGGACTTGCACAAACTCCACCCATCAACCCTTTCATAAAAGTTTTGCGGAGCGCAATGAATCCTTGGATTCATTGGTTCATAAGCGACCGTATCCCCCGTATCCCCCGCGAATCAGCCTTCGTTTTCGTCCAATGCCTTGTAGAATTTGTCGATGGTCTGCTGGGCGGATTTTTCGTTTTTCGCGTACCAGGAAGCAAAGTCCGTGGATTTTTGTTCGACGACCAGTCTGCCAAGGGTATAGAAAAGATCCCCAAAGCCGGCGGAGAAGCCGAAATAGTTGCCGCCGATCTCGTAGGTAATGGTATCAAAGAGAATGTCAAGCATTTTCACGGAATCCTCGTCCCGCGCCAGCTTACCGGCGAGAAGCACGTTGTAGTATGCGGGAATGACCGTCTCTGCGGATTCATAGGCAAGCAGCTCCAGCACGGCACCGACCATTTCCGGATTCTGTACCGTTGTCGGAACGCACTGTAGACCGCCCCAGTCCATGCTGTGATAGCTGTCCTGCACCGCGTCATATTTCGGATACGGCAAAAGCCCGAACGAAATCTCCGCGTCCCGCAGGTTCACAATATCAGAGATCGGCGTGAGATTGAAAAGCACCTTGCCGTTCATGAACAACGTATCCGTGATCACCGCATCCATTGCAGCAGGCTTGAATACCACACCGTCTTTCGAGGCAATCTCGTATATCTTTTCAATGATGGACTGCGTTTTTTCGGTATTCAGCGCAAGCCGGATCCTGCCATTCTCGTCCTTCTCCGTGATATACTGATCCGCGGCGGGCAAAAAGCTGATGTATTTGGAGATTTCCGCAGCCGTCACACCGTATATATCCGCATCCGTGAATTTGCCGTCGCCGTCTACATCGCGGGAAACTGCCTCCGCCATGGAGATAAAGGTGTCCAGCGTCCATGTGCCGTCATATACCAGTGTGTATGGATCGTCCATGCCGTTTTCCATGATCATATCCCGGTTGAAAGCAATCACGTACGGACAGGGGATCATGTAGTCCGACACACCGAAATATACGCCCTTACCGAGCTGCAATACCTCCATCATCTCCTGGTTCCACCAATCCGCCGTCAGATCAACATAAGGCATGGCTCCATAATCCCACAGATAACCGCCGCTGGAGAGACTGGCTACGCCTGCAATACAGTGCAGAAGCACCTGCCCATACAGATCCTCACCCGCCTGTACCGCCTTCTTTACCCGGCTTTCGATCACGTTCACATCCGCGTCCGTCTCTGTCGTATGTACCGTGTTCGTATATTCCTCCACACGCACCCGCCGTTCATAAATCGCATCGTTCATGACGTCGCCGGTCGCTTCGTCTGCAAAGAAGTAGTATTTGTATCCCTGCCAATCCAAATACAGCGTATGAAAATCCGCACCGCCGAAATCCGATTCTGGAACCTTGTGCATCGCACGTGTTTCCTCTGTCTCCGTCTCCGCAGTGGCTGTTGTGTCCTCCGCGGTGGTTTCTGTACCGGTCGTTTCGGAAAGCGTCTTTTCGCCGCAGGACGCAAGCGTGGGGGAAAGCACCGCGCAGACCAGCAGCCATAGGATGATATTGCGTTTCATATAAGTGTCCTCCATCGCAGTATATTGTGGAATTTTGATTTCTGTTTCTGGTGTTTTTTCTAACGACAATTGTAATTATGCTGTATTTTTTCGCAGTCTCACTACCGATTTCAGGCAGATTGACCGCATTCCACTCCTATTATATCGCGCAATCGCAAAAAAGTCAATAGATACCGCAAATCCCATCGTCGGAGAGACAAAACGGCATCTTCGCTGCCCTGCGTCGTGGAAAAACGGGGCAAAATCCGCACGGGAAATCCACAGGCTGTTGAAAACTGCTGTTGAAAAACCGATGTTCGCCGAAAAATACAATGCGAAACGGTGCGTATGCAGTTTTTCCACCCTGGTTTTCCACAGGCTGTGGATAACTGTGGTGGAATATCCACCGCATCCGCATCCGATATATAGTGGTACAGGGCGAAAGAGACCCAAAGATGGCGGAAATTGTCCGTTGGCGGGGGAATAGTTTTCCACATCGAAAATATGCAGCCTCCCCTGCGGCGGCGCGCATTTGGGAAATGTGGAAAAAGAGGGGAATCCCTAAAATACGCTCCGGCAGCGGCACATTTGCAAATCGATAAAAATCCTCTCTGTTCCGCACGAATCTTTGTGCATACTTTTCGCCAAAAGTATGGTATACTGTAGAATAGCATATTTTATAAGGGATACTCTGCATAAATCGGGTCTTTTGCGCCGAAAAGTGTGCCTATATGGGTTTTCCGCGCCAAACCGCCCTGTCAGAGTCTTTCCAATTCTACGACCGGAGCGTGTCTACAATGAATGAAGTGATCCTTGCCAAATATGGCGAACTGATCCTCAAGGGATCGAACCGCAGCTCCTTTGAAGCCATGCTTCTGCGTGAGGTACGCCGCCGTGCCAACCCACTTGGGGCATTTACCGTTGCATATCGGCAGAGCACCGTGTACGTGATCCCCGAGGACGACGACGCGCGCGACCATATCGATGCAATGCTCGACGAAATGAAGCACGTGTTCGGATTTGCCGGACTCTGCCGCGCCGCCGAATGCGAGAAAACCCTCGACGCCATCCTCGATACCGCCAGAAATTACCTGCCGCCGTTTTTAGAGGACGCGAAAACCTTCCGCTGTGAGGCAAAACGGAGCGACAAGCGATTCCCCATGAAATCCCCGGAGCTTGCCGGAGAGGTGGGCGGCGCAATCTTAGAGCTCTGCCCCCATCTGCGCGTCGATCTCGACAATCCCGATGTCACCGTGCGGATCGAGGTGCGCGATCAGGCGGCGTACATCCACGCGGGTCAGCTTCCCGGTGCCGGGGGGATGCCCTACGGTTCGTCCGGTCAGGGACTGCTGCTGCTCTCCGGCGGGATCGACTCCCCGGTCGCCGGTTTCCGCATGATGAAGCGCGGGATGCGCCTCGATGCCCTCCATTTTGAGAGCTTCCCGTACACCAGTGAGGCGGCGCGCGAAAAGGTATTTTCCCTCGCGGACATCCTCGGCGACTGGTGCGGCAAGCTCTGCGTCCACGTGATCGGACTGACCAAAATCCAGGAGGCTCTGCGCGACAACTGCGAGGAGGACTACTTCACGCTCTTACTGCGCCGCTCCATGATGCGCCTTGCCACCCGGTGCGCCGAGGAGCATAAGCTCGCGTGCATCATCACCGGAGAAAGTCTCGGACAGGTCGCCTCCCAGACCATGAAGGCAATGGCAGTTACCGAGGATGCCGCCGGATACCCGATCTTCCGCCCCCTCATCGGTATGGATAAGGAAGAGATCATCCGCACCGCCCGCGAAATCGGCACGTTCGAGACCTCCATCCTCCCCTATGAGGACTGCTGCACCGTATTCACCCCCCGCCATCCGCGCACCCAGCCGGAGTTAGATAAGGTTCTCGCCGAGGAAGCCAAGATCGACATCCGCGCCTTAGAGGAAGAAGCCTGGGCGGCACGGTACCGCGTGATCCGGGGAAGATAAGCGTACCGGACGCATAAAACGCCTGCGGTTCCCCGAAAAACAGAAGACGACTGCACGTCAAATCCCAAAAAGGCTCTGCTTCCGGCGGTTTTCGCGCAAAACACCGTGGACGCGGAGCATACCAAGAAAGGGCGATGCCTGCCATCGCGTATACCACTATGAAAAACAACGAATACAGTCTCGCGCTCCTTTGCGACTTCTACGAGATCACCATGGGACGCGGGTATTTCCACTCCCCCATGAAGAACGACATCGCCTACTTCGACGTGTTCTTCCGGAAGGTCCCCGATGGCGGTGGATACGCAGTTGCCGCGGGACTCGAACAGATCATCCACTACATCCAGTCTCTCCGCTTCTCCCCTGCCGACATTGCATTCCTCCGCAGCAAAAACCTCTTTGACGAGCCGTTTCTCGAATATCTCGCGCACTTCCGCTTCTCCGGCGACATCTGGAGCGTACCGGAGGGGACCGTGATCTTCCCCGGCGAGCCGATTCTGACCGTCCGCGCCCCCGTCATCGAGGCACAGCTCATCGAGACCTACGTCCTGCTCGCCCTCAACCACCAGTCCCTCATCGCCACAAAGGCCTCCCGTATGGTCCGCGCCGCCGATGGTCGTCCAATCTCCGAATTTGGTTCCCGCAGAGCGCACGGAGAGGATGCCGCGGTCTATGGCGCACGTGCCGCCTATATCGGGGGCTGCACCGGGACTGCCTGCACCCTGTCCGAAAAGCTCTACGGCGTTCCTGCGGGCGGCACGATGGCACATTCGTGGGTGCAGATGTTCGACAGCGAGTACGAGGCGTTTGAGACCTATTGCAGGCTCTATCCCGAAAATCCGACCCTCCTTGTCGATACCTACAGCGTGTTCGGCTCCGGCATTCCCAACGCCATCAAAGCGATCAAGAACGTCCTGTGGAAATCCGGCAGAACGAAATGCGCCATCCGTATCGATTCCGGCGACATCGCGTATCTCTCCCGCAAGGCGCGCCGCGTTCTCGACGAAGCCGGACTGACCGACTGCAAGATCGTCGTATCCAATGCCCTGGACGAATACCTCATCACCGAGATCCTCCGTCAGGGGGCCTGCATCGACGCGTTCGGGATCGGCGAACGGCTCATCACCGCGAAATCCGACGCCGTATTCGGCTGCGTATACAAGCTGGCGGCTAAGGAGGATCCGGACGGCAATATCGTCCCGAAGATCAAGGTCAGTGAAAACGCCGCCAAGATCACCAATCCCCACTTCAAGAAGGTCTACCGTCTCTATTCCGGCGAAACGGGCAAGGCGGAAGCGGATTACATCTGCCTGCACGACGAGACTCCCGATTTCTCCAAGCCGATCGAAATCTTCGACCCGGAATACACGTGGAAGCGGCAGACCTACACGAATTACACCGTCCGTGAGCTGCTCATTCCGGTCTTCCGCGCCGGGGAGCTGGTATACGATGTGCCGCCGCTGTCCGTCACGCGCAACTACTGCCGTGGGGAGATCGACACCATGTGGGACGAGGTGCTCCGGTTTGAGAATCCGCACAACTACTACGTCGATCTGTCGCAGGCACTGTGGGATCTCAAGCACGAAATGATCGCGCGCTACATCAAGGGCAACCGGGAAGAGTCATGAGATGCTGCACGGCCTGCCCGCGTCACTGCGCCGTAGACAGAGCGTGCGGGGAGCGTGGCTACTGCGGCTGCGGGCAGCGGATCCGGGTGGCGAAATGGATGCTCCATATGTGGGAGGAGCCGTGCGTGAGCGGTCCGCATCCGGCGCGGGATTCCGTGACCCTGCCTCTGCCGGATTGTCACCCCCGCAACGCCGACTGGGCAGCACAGCTCCAACCGCAATCGGTGCGCGGCTCGGGAGCGATCTTCTTCTGCGGGTGCAATCTCGGCTGTGTGTACTGCCAGAACCGGGAGATCAGCCGTCCGGGCTGCACGCTCGGAAAGGAATATTCCACGGAGGAGATCGCGGATATGCTCCTTGCCACCGAACGATACGGCGCGTACAACTGCAATCTCGTGACCCCAACGCCGTATCTGCCGTGGCTTCGGGAAGCGATCTCCCTGGCAAAGGCGCGCGGACTGTCGATCCCCGTCGTATGGAACACGGGCGGCTACGAGGATCCGGACGCCATCGACTCGCTCGCCGGACTGGTGGATATTTATCTCACGGACTGGAAATACATGGATCCCGCGCTGTCCACAGCCCTCTCGGGCGCACCGGACTACGGCGAGATACTGGCAAGGGTATACCCGAAAATGGCGGCGCAGGTCGGCTCTCCCGTATACGATGCGGACGGTCTGCTCCGGCGCGGTGTGATCCTGCGCCACCTGGTTCTGCCGGGATACCGCGCGGACTCCATGGCGATCCTCCAGAAGGCTGCGTCCCTTGTTCCGCCGCAGGAGGTGATTTTATCGCTCATGCGCCAGTACACGCCGGATTTCTGCGCCGATGCGGATGTGCCGCGATCCCTCCACCGCCGCGTGACAAGCTTTGAATACCGCACCGTCCTTGCATCCGCCGCCGCTCTCGGCTACGATGGATACAGCCAGGACGCCGCCGCCGCCAGTGCCGGATATACACCGGAATTTCGCGGGAAATAAACGGAATCCAAAAAGACGTACCGCCGCCTATTGGAATAGGAGGTTGTACGTCTTTTGCTGTTTTGGGGGATCATATGCCCCGCTGTGGGCTTGTGTGCAGGGCAACAGAGAAACGGATCTTCGCTATTGCCGTGAAAGCTTCACTTTGCCGTAGTTCCGTCTCCGTAGAATGCCGTGACCTTTTCCATGACGGAAAGCTCCTTCTGCTCGTTTTTGGCATAATAGGATGCCACGTCGCTCTTGTTCTTACCGATGGTGTCGATGAGGAGGCGCAGCTGCATACCCGGTCCCATATTCACAAAGAGATACGCAAAGCTGATCGTGCGGTTCTGGAAAATGAGGTCAAGCATTTCCGCAGATTCCTTATCGGTGGAGTAGCGGTTTTTCAGCGCGGTCTCACAGTAGGCAGGCAGGATCAGCTTCCAGCCGTAGTAGCTCATCGCCTCGGTGATCATGCCGGTTCGCTCCATGTCGCCTGCCGTCACCGGGATCGTGAGCAGCAGATCCGTACAGGCGGATACGTAATCCTGCACACTCTCCTCCAGCTTCGGAAACGGGACAATACCGTAGTTCATATCGGTCTCCATCAGATACGGAAGCTGGTCGCCGATGCACTTGAACGTGAAGAGACAATTGCCGGCGGCGAACATCTCCATCGCTTCCTCGCGTGCGTTGCCCATCTTGCACCAGATGCCGTTGTCCTTCTGACAGAGCCAGCTATAGAGCTTGTCCACCAGATTCACGACCTCTTCCGTGTTCGCGTTCAGCACCATCTCCGCACTGTCGGGAGAAACCTTCTGGTACGTCTCCACGCCGAAGGATTCGAGCCAGCAGTACGGCGCGTTCGTGAACGTGAAACCCATGGTATCGCCCTTGTCCTGCTTGCCGTCGCCGTTGACGTCCACGTACACATCCTTCGTCATCGACGCGATCTTGTCGATCGTCCACGTGCCCTCCTTGACGAGATCATACGGGGACTCCAGCGCCAGATCCTCGATCATGTCCCGGTTGAAGAACGCCACGCGGGTCTCATGCATCGCACGGTACGTCGTATAGTTGGAAATCAGATACATTTTGCCGTTTAAGGTCAGGCTGTCCACCGTGAACTGCGGCCACCACGGCTTTGTCGTATCGACGTAGGGAATCTCGTAAACGTTGTGGAACCAGCCGTTCAATGCCATCGAGCCGCTGGTACAGTCGTGCAGCTGCGCCACGTCATATGCGTCCTCACCCGCCATGATGTAGGACTGGATGATCGTCGCATCGCTGTTGGAGGTGATCGGGATGGTCGTAAACGTGATGTTGAACTGTTCGCCGACGGCGGCATTGGAGGTGTACACGGCATCGTTGACCACCTCTCCGGTCGATTCCGCCGCGCAGATGAATTTGTTCGTAACCTCCGTCGAAAGGATCCGGTACGTGTATCCCTCGAAATCGCGCTGGGGCAGCTCGGGCATGGGCTCTGTTTCGACGGTATCGGTGACGGTTTCGCTTTCTGCGGCGGGGGTCTGGCTCTCGGTTTCCGAAGTCGCCCCGTTTCCGCAAGCCGCGAGAGAAGTGAGCATCGCACAGAGAAGCAGCATGGATATAGTCTTTTTCATGGTATTTCTCCTTACAATTTGGTCAATTCCACAGTGTGTTATGGATAGTATAGCATACAGATTGCTCATTTGCAAGAGATTATCGCAAGTTTTTTCGTTCTTTAGCACAGAAATCTCCCTTTTTCCACGCCGTCCTTCTCCATGCGGGACGACAGGCATGGTATGCGATCCTTACAGCGATCCATCCCCCCTCCACCGCCCCCACACAAAAGTATAAAATTCTCATCCAAAATCTATTGACATACTTCCCTTTCCATGGTATAATGGTATGATAAAAAGAACGTTTGGTCGGAGGTGATTGCAGTGGACGACAAGGCGCGGAAAATGGCGAAAAAGGCGCAGGACAGTGCGCGTACAAGAGAGAGTGCCGCACATCGGTCGGAGAACGCGGCGAAGCAGGCAATGGATACCGCACTGCGCAATCTCTACAAAAAGCACCCGGAGCTATCCGGCATGGTCACGTTCGGAGACGCGTATCTGCCCGGAAACGCCTCGCAGCCGCAAGCCAAGGCAAAGCCGCAATCCACCCCGGACGGACAGGCGAAGGGCGTATCCATGCCGGACGGACAGGCGAAGCCCGATCCCACGCCGGTATCCGTTTCCGTTTCCGTGACGGTGGATCCGCCCGCCGCGCACCAGCACGATTTCGATACGCGCGACACCGGAGACGACGACTACTGGTCCCTGCCCGCCCCCAAAGCCTCCGCCTACCGACCGCCGTCCCTACAGGGCCATTCCCTCGATACCGTGCCGGTGGAGACCGATACCGCCGCCGAGCCCGTGACCGAGCCGATCCCCAAACGGGACGAACAGACGGCACAGCGGGAGAAGGAGCGGGCGCCGTCCCGATTCACAAGACCCGCGGACCGCACGTATCCGCCTGCCCCTGCGCGCGAACCCGTGACGGATCCCTTCCCGGATGAACAGGACACCGCTCCCGATTCCACCGCGCTCCAAAAGCGGGAGGCGGAACCGGACGAACGCCGCTTCTCGGGCGTGAATTTCGCCAGGTTCGCGGACTCCGGGGGGATCGTCGCCGAGCGGGACGGCAGAGGTGCCCTGCTCCGCCACATCACGGTTCGTGCGTGGATCAACGATTTCGTCTTTTACGGTCGATTTGCCCGCGATGCCCAGCGCAGTCACCGACAGGCAGGCAATCCGGCGTACCTCATGCGTTTTGTGCCGTTCACGTCGTACCTGCCCCAGTATTCGCAGATGAGCCGGAACCAGCTGTGCTACTATCTCGCGTTCCGGGACAGTGTGCGCGCCGGTGTGTATCCCGATTTTCCGGGAGCGGGGACTGCCTACATTTTATTATATGCTTATGAGATCCTCAACCTGCCTGAGGAGATTCCGCCGGAGACAGGGATGCGGCTGCTCTGCGGGATGTGGCGGCATTATCGGGAAAGCGATCCGCGCATCGACACCTTTTTCGGGGAATGGGTCGCCGATTACAGCATGATCCACGATGTGCCGCTCTCACCCGTGATCTATCCGTGTCTGCCGCAGATCGTGAAAAAGGCGCAGTTCAAGGAGTTTTATCTCGACACGCTCCTTGGCTCCGACGACGCGGTGGCACTGGTGACGGACATCTTTATGGAGGGCTTCTCCGATTACGATTATAAGACGAGCCGCTATTACCGGATGCACGAGCGGGAATACGACCGGGTGATGCACGACGTTCTGGAGCGGGTGCTGTCCGAGGCGTATCACGCGAATCGGGAACCGTTTTCCCTTGCACGGGAATTCCGCCTCAATCGGGACGCGTATGCCGGCGCGATCGCACAGACCGAGGTGAAAAAGCGGCTGTCGATCACGTTTCTGTCGTTTCTGCGGTCGGAAAAGCCGCGGGAATGGGTGACGGGCGTGCTGAAATATACGGAAAACCGTCTGCGCAAACGGATGGCACTGCGCGCAAAGCTCCGTGTGGACGGACTCTCCCCGGCGGATCAGGCGGTCATTGACGCGTATTTCGGCGCGGATCCGGTACCCGAGAAGAAGAAGTCGGCGGCGCAGGCGGAGGAGGAGGCGTATCTGAAGCACTACGATGCGGACACGCACGGCTTTGATTTTTCCGCCGCCGGAGAGATCGAGAAGGCGTCGTGGGACAATACGGTGCGCCTCACGGATGCCGGAACGGACGATGCGCCTGTACCGGATACGACTACACCGGAACCGGACGATACCATTGCCACGGCGGAAAAATCCCCCATAGACGCGGCAGTTGGCGTACCGGGGGAGAGCGGGATGGCATCGGACGACAGGGACGCTTCCCCCATGGCAAATCCGGCGGAGGTTGGCGGCTATACCCTCGAAAAGGCGGCACTCACGGCAGCCCTGGACGGTCGTTTTGCCGCGTATTGCCGCGCGGTCGGGGAATTTCCCGGTCGTATGGCGGAGCGCATCAACGAGATCTTTATGGACGAAATGGGCGATATTGTCTTAGAGGCGGACTACAGCGTGATCGAGGACTATCGCGAGGAGGCAGAGGAATGGAGCAAAAGCTGAACGCAAAAAAAGTACCGAAACGGATCCTTGGCACCCTACTTTCCGCGCTGTCGGCAGGTGTGGTCCCCCGGTCGGGCGCGCCGTACATCGCCATCGGCCGGAACGAGGAGATCGAATCCCTGACCACCGCGTTGGATCGTGTCGCGGATGGGGAGGGCAGCTGCAAATTCATCATCGGACGATACGGCTCCGGCAAGAGCTTTCTCATCCAGTTGTCGCGCGGATATGCCCTCGACCGCGGCTTCTGCACCGCGGACTGCGATCTGTCGCCGGAGCGAAAGCTGTCCGCAGCGGGTGGGCTTGCCACGTATCGGGAGCTGATGAAAAATCTGGCGTGTCGGACCCAGCCGGACGGCGGCGCATTGCCCGTGATCCTGGAACGGTGGTTCTCCGCGGTGCGGGACGAGCTGCTTTCCGCCGGTCTGACCCTCGATACACCGGAATTTGACGCCACGTTCGGCAAGCGGATCTATGGCGCGATCCGGTCGCTCGAATCGGATGTAGGCGGGTTCGATTTCGCCCTCGTCGTCCGGACGTATTATGAAGCCTACCGTGCGGAGGACGAAGAAAAAATGTCCGCCTGCCTGCGCTGGTTCCGCGGCGAATACAACACGCGCACCGAAGCGAGACAGGCCATGGGCATCCGCTCCCTCTCCGTCATAGACGACGACAACTGGTACGACTGCCTGAAGCTGATGACGGCGTTCGTGCAGCTGTGCGGCTACCGGGGACTGATGGTCTGCATCGACGAATGCGTGAACCTCTTCAAAATCGCCAACCGTCTGTCGCGCGAGAAGAATTACGAGAAGATCCTCTCGATGTTCAACGATACCATGCAGGGACGCGCGCCCGGTCTGATGATCGTATTCGGCGGCACCCCGCAGTTTCTGGAGGATTCGCGCCGGGGACTGTTCAGCTATGAGGCTCTGCGCAGCCGTTTATCGGACGGTCGGTTCCAGACAGAGGGACTGCGCAGCGTGATGTCCCCCGTGATCCGCCTGAAACGGCTGTCGGACAGCGAGCTGCTTGCCCTTGTGATGCGTCTGACCGCACTCCACGGCGAATACCACGCCTATACCCCTGCCGTCACGCCCGCACAGATGGAAGCGTTCCTGGTCGCCTCCCTGTCGCGCGCCGGTGCGGATACCTTAGTCACCCCGCGGGAGATCATCCGCGACTACGTGACGCTGCTCGATCTGCTCTACTCCAATCCGGACAAAACGTTCGCCGATATTGCCGGAGCCATGCAGCACTCGACGGCGGAAAATACCGAGGACACCGCCCATGTCGCCGCAGAGGAGAACGGAAGCACACCCAGGTCGGAGATTCCCGGTGCAAAGGTCACCTTAGACGATCTGGAATTCTGATGGATTTGGCAAAAGCGTCTGTTCCCCCTATGGTGGCGGAGAAATGCACCAATCGTTTTCTGTCTTTCCGGCAGATTTTGCACGGCATACCGTTTCGGGACGATGCCGCCTCTGGAAAACCGTCCGAAAAGCCCCGCACGCCATAAGCCATACGCAGACCGCAGGTCAAAGAGAGAGGAGCG
>USGH01000060.1 GCA_900554225.1 uncultured Eubacteriales bacterium
TCTAAATAAGGGGGATGTGGATTGTAACGTCTCATATGGGCTTATCTTTTCGTTATCCTCGAGTCATCCCCCACACGGGGGATGTGGATTGAAACAGGCAAGTTACGGTTATACTAATATGTCAAGTAATGTCATCCCCCACACGGGGGATGTGGATTGAAACCGAATGTGGTATGCGTTTCGGCAAACGCCTTGGCGTCATCCCCCACACGGGGGATGTGGATTGAAACCTTGATTTGCTGCTGGAGGCCGTCCGCCATGCCTGTCATCCCCCACACGGGGGATGTGGATTGAAACATCGCAATGATGATGGACGACGAGATCCGCGAACAGGTCATCCCCCACACGGGGGATGTGGATTGAAACTCCGGCACCATCAGCGGCGACGCGATCCTCATCCGTCATCCCCCACACGGGGGATGTGGATTGAAACCGGAAAACGAGAAGAAGGCTCTGGCGGTCGGCGGGTCATCCCCCACACGGGGGATGTGGATTGAAACGGCTGGCAGCTCCGGTATGATCGTCGGCACAGCAGGTCATCCCCCACACGGGGGATGTGGATTGAAACCGGCAAGTGCCGCGACATTGAGGTGGAGACACCCGTCATCCCCCACACGGGGGATGTGGATTGAAACCGGTGGAACGGATCGCGGAAGAAACCGCCGCGGATGTGTCATCCCCCACACGGGGGATGTGGATTGAAACGGTTCGCCTTTCTTTTTTCGCTTGTTTGTGGTAGTCATCCCCCACACGGGGGATGTGGATTGAAACGCAGGATGCCACAGAAGAAGCGGAAACGGAACGCGTCATCCCCCACACGGGGGATGTGGATTGAAACTTGACGAATTTGCCCTTGTTGTATGCAGACGAAAGTCATCCCCCACACGGGGGATGTGGATTGAAACGCATCATATCAAAAGCGGTTTTTATGAATGTTGCACGTCATCCCCCACACGGGGGATGTGGATTGAAACACGTACAACTATATGCTAATTTATCAGTAAGAGGGTCATCCCCCACACGGGGGATGTGGATTGAAACGTTCCGGTGGTGGCGGCAGCGGTGGAATATCAACTATAGTCATCCCCCACACGGGGGATGTGGATTGAAACTTTTTCCCACGGTCGTGATATTCGATCCCGAAATGTCATCCCCCACACGGGGGATGTGGATTGAAACTTCGGAGAGATCGAGAGCAGAACCGGCAGCGAAGTGTCATCCCCCACACGGGGGATGTGGATTGAAATCCATCACGGCGGCGTATCGAAAAGCGGACGAGGAGTCATCCCCCACACGGGGGATGTGGATTGAAATAAAAATCGTAGAACAACATCTACGAAATCACCCTGTCATCCCCCACACGGGGGATGTGGATTGAAATACGGAGGAGACCGGCTACCGGGTCCACCGGTGGAAGTCATCCCCCACACGGGGGATGTGGATTGAAATGGAACCAAAGTGCAGTGGGAAAACGGACACTGGTGTCATCCCCCACACGGGGGATGTGGATTGAAATCGCGAGTTTGAGATTGAGGACGCGAAATACGCGGAGGTCATCCCCCACACGGGGGATGTGGATTGAAATCATCTGCGCGTTGTACTCCACGCCGACCTTGGCAAGGTCATCCCCCACACGGGGGATGTGGATTGAAATCGAGGATGTGGTGCGGCGTCTGATCGTCGAGCACCGTTATCCCCCACACGGGGGATGTGGATTGAAATTCGCAAGCGATTCCGCAACGATTCAGAGACAGGTGTCCTCCCCCCCACGTTTGAAATTGGATTGAACTGCAAAATCCCCCGTACCGTATGCTGCGAATTTTGGAAAATCCCGGTTGCAGATACGCGCAGAGCCATCCTTAGAGCCTGCCGGTACCGCATGGTGTGCATGCATAGAACCCAAAACGACCGCTGTCCGCCGGGGATACAACGGTCGTTTTTCACATTTTCCTTGACAAACCTGGTTCGATGTGCTATCCTATGGAAAATCCATCATATCTGTAAAGGAGCTATCCCATGAAACCTACAAGAATGGATCGTTCAAAGCTGCAAATCGGCGCGTATATTTTGCAGCCCTACGCACAGACGGAGCGGCACGTCCGGGAGATCGCGGAATGCGGCATCAATTTCATCACCTGCCTGAATCCGCAGCAGCCCGGCATCCTGGATGCGTTTGCAAAGTATGGTATTGGCGCGATACGAAACGATGTTGTCCCCGGTTGGTGGGGCGGCAGCGGAGACAACGCGGGCAAGCTTTCCGAAACCAATCCGCTGTCCCAGTATGAAGAAGCGGCGGCAAAGTTTGTGGATCATCCTGCCATCTGGGGCATTGATGTGGGCGACGAACCCTCCGCGCTCGATTTCCCCTACTACGGTCGTGTGATCGACACCGTGAACCGCCTGTTCCCGAACCAGTTTGCCTACCTCAATCTCTACCCGAATTATGCCTCGGTCGCGAAAAACAACGCCGCAGAGACGGTGAATCAGCTCGGTACCGCCACCTATGCGGAGCATATCGAGCGGTACATCGAAAACGTTCCGACCGACTACATCTGCTATGACTACTATATGTATTCCGCATCGGTGACGGGCGCATATGAGAATCTGCGGATCGTCTCGGATGCCTGCCTGCGCTCCGGTCGGAGTATGTGGATCGTCCTGCAGGTCAACTCCAATAAGCCGGAGTGCTGGATCAGCGAAAACGAGCTGCGCGTCCAGGCATATTCCGCAATGGCGTTCGGCGCGGAGAGCATCATCTGGGCGTGCTATACCGCCGGTTGGTGGCACAATCAGGTGCTGGACGAGCATGGCGAAAAGACGGAGCAATACGAGAAGCTGCGCCGCATCAACGCAGAGCTGAAGGCGATCGGCGAACCGTATATGCGTTATCGTCGGACTGCCACCCACTTTGTCGGCTATGCGGAGAACGATCCGGAGATGTCCAAGCTCCAGCAGAAGCCGATCCCCGCGGCGAATACCGGATTTTTCTTCGATCTCCACGCGGCGGGCGGCAAGCTGATCTGCGGCGAGATGGTCTCCCGCGATCCGCTTGCCGATTCTTTCCGTGCGATGTTCGTCTGCAACGCCACCGACCCGATGGACACCGCCCCCGCGTCGCACACCGTGTCCTTTGTTGCCCATGACCGCAGGATCACGCTGTACGACAAAAACGGCGCGCGTGTACTGACCCCGGACGCGGACAGCCGGTACACGTTCTCTCTTGAAAACTGCCACGGCGCGCTGCTTGTCGCGGAATAATCGAAGCATGAACGAAAAACAGATCGGATACGCAAAATACCCGATCTGTTTTTTTTCACAACTCGTTTTTGATAAAGAGCATTTGCCGCGTCATAAATCCTTCGCCCATTTTTTCGATGGCGGTTTTCGCAAGCGCGGCGTACTGTTCGTCGGAAAGCGGTAAAAACGGCGCACGGCAGGTGCCGTAGTCGAGTCCGCCGATCCGGAGCAGCGCTTTGCATGCCGGAAGCACGCCGCAGTCGAGCACCGCTTCGATCATGGCGTTTGCCTGCCGCTGATTTGCAAGTGCCTCCGCCATTCTGCCCTCGTGATAGAGCCGGTAGATCGATAGCATACGTGTCGGCTGGAAGTTGTATGTGGTGCCGATACCGCCGTGTGCGCCTGCTGCCAGACCGGATAAGAGCATTTCGTCGCTGCCGTTGTAGAAGATCCTGTCCGGATGCGCACTCACCAGCCGTTCGAGCAGATAAAAATCGGACGAGGTGAATTTCATCCCGGCAACGTTGGGGATCGACAACAGCGTATCGAGCTGTGCGGCGTTCAGCGTCATACCGGTGCGGGCGGGTATGTTGTAGATCACCACGGGCAATGGAGTGGCGGCAGCGATCTCCTCATAGAAGCGGCGCACCTCATCAAAGCCGTAGGCGAAATAAAGCGGCGTGACGGAGGATACTGCGTCGGCACCGGAGGCTGCGGCGTGTCTGGCGAGGGCAAGCGTTTCTCTTGTGCCCGTAGAGCCGATATGCGCGATCACGGACACCGGTCTGTCCGCGTTTTTGGTGACGTCGAGAACGATCTCGAGCAGCTCCATCCGTTCCTCCGTCGAGCAGAGAAGCATTTCCCCCGAGGAGCCGCCGACATACAGTCCATGTACACCGGAATCGATCAGGTGACGTACCAGATTGCGGATCCGTGCGGGATCGATCCTTGCGCCGTCGTCGGTGAATGCCGTCATCAGAGCGGGCAGAATGCCCTGTAGATTTTCGTATGCCATCGTCAAAGCTCCCATCTTGTGTAGAGTATGCTGTCCTGTCTGTCCCCGGGGACGCGCTGATAATACACGGTGATGAGACTGCCGTCCGACAGCTCCACGGTAGCCGGATAGCCGAGATCACCGTCCACACCGTCGTCACGCAGCACATATTCCCGCTCCCACGTCCGACCATTGTCGAAGCTGACCACGGCGCGCTCTCCAAACGGTGCGATGCGTCTGCCGAACGTCAGGATCACAGCGCCGGAGGAGTGGACGAGCAGATGGGGCGGAGAACCCTGCACATCCATCTGCTCCGGCATCGACCACGTTTTGCCGCCGTCCTCGGAGTGGGTCAGAAATACGGTGAAATCGGGTCTGTGCGCACGGATCGCTCCAAGCAGCGTACCGTCGGGCAGCTCGATCACGTGCGGCTCGTAGAAATCCGTCCAGGCGTAGCCCTCCGGCAGCGGCACGGTACCCAGATCCGTGAAGGTCTTGCCGCCGTCACGGGATTCCATGGCGCGGATCACATGATCGTCCGTCCGGCATTCGTGGCACCACAGCTCCTTGCCAAGATACAGAACGGTGCCGTCGCGCAGGAGGGTCGGACCGTGCGGAGAGGAGATCGGGAGCTTTGTGATTCCGCCCCATGTGTCGCCGCCATCCTCGGAAATGCGGTAATACGAGCCACCGTCGCGATACGCCTCCGGAACGGTCGGATACAGGGCGGCAAGGAACGAACGGGACGGTTCCCATATGCCATCGCGCCACTGTCCGGTGTAGGTGTCCGCCGGATTGGTGAACCATGTAATCAGCAACCGCTTTCCGCCAAGAGAGAGGATCCCCGCGTCCCGGTCGTCGAGCCATGTGTCGTTCACGATTGCCGGGATCGACCACGTTTTGCCGCCGTCGTGGCTGCGGGTGAGACAGGTTTTGCCAAACGGACAGATGTGACTGCCGCGGAAGCCGGAATAGGCGGCATACAGGGTGCCGTTCTCATCCTGACAAACGGACGGCCAGCCGCAATAGCCGAAAAAGGAATCGGGGTTCCGGTACACGATCCCATCGGTTTTCTTCGGGTATTTTTCCATGGTTTGCTCCTTTTTATTGTTGTAAATTGGCATACAGATCGTCGAATTTCGCTTCGATGGTCGGCTCGAGCGAGGTGTAGAGGGACGTAAAATCCGTACTCTTTTTCTGCGTCAGCGTCTGGAGGATACCGACCAGCTTTCCACTCGGATCGAGGTTGAAGCCGAAATCGAAGGTCTTGCCCTCGTGCATGATGGTGATCATCTCGTAGGAATCCGTGTCGCGCACCGCCTTGTTTTCCAGCACGATGTCAAAGAACACGGGACGCTGGTATTCGTAGCTGTAGTAGCTGAGCGCCTCAAGGATCACGCCGGTGCGCTGCGGATCCTCAATGTTGAGCGGTACGCCCTCGATGCCGGCGCCGCAGAAGGTTTTGTAGCCGTCCTGCGCTTCGTCGAATTTGGGGAAGGGAACGATGCCGAAATCAAACTCGATGTCCCGCAGCGTCGCGTACAGACCGCCGATGTCCAGCGCGGCAAAGAGGGTGCGTCCCTCGGTGAAGATCTTCTTGAAGTCGCTTGATTCGTAGGTCGCGTAGCTGTAGCTGGTGACAAAGCAGGCGTCGCTCGTTGCCATTTGGCAGCACAGCTCGACGATCTTCTGCATCCGTTCCGTTTTCATCGCGGCGCGCGGGTATCCGTCCTCGTCCTTCGCGGTAAAGGGCTGGCCCATCGCGATCTGCCAACAGTAGCCGATGTTGTTCGGCAAAATGCCAAATCGGTCATCCGCGGTCCTCTTGCCATCGCCGTTCAGATCCACGGGGGCTGTTTCCACAAGGGGCAGAAACGCATCCATGGTCCATTTGCCCTCGCGCACCAGAGTATAGAGGTTCGCCGTGATGCCGAGATTGGTCATGAGTTCCTTGTTGAACAAAATCCCCTGCATTCCCTGACAGGTCAGGCTGTAATCCCCGGACGCGAGATACGCCGTATCTTTGATGGAGAGGGTCTGCCGCGCGTTGTCGTTCCACCAGGGCTTACTCCAGTCCACGATAGGCAGTTCGTTCTGGTTGTAGAGCAGTCCCAGGGAGACCATTTTTAATAGTCCCACCTCCGCGTTTGGATGCGGCAGAACCATACTGTACGTCGTGTCCCCGGAGGCGACGGCGTTTTGCAGGGCGGCTGCGGTACTGTCGTCCTCGTGGGTGGTGATCTCCACGCCGAGCCGGTCATAGATTTTGCTGTTCCGCTCGTAGGTCGCGTCGTTTAACGGCTCGCCGCTCGTCTCGTCCGCGGTCAGATGGTAGCGGCGGCTGTAGTCCTTCAGGGTGAGGATCGTGAACGCATAGCCGTCGTAGTTCACCTCCGGCAGAGCGGCGGTGAGGACGGTTTCCTCCGATTCTGTGGCGGTGTCGTTCTGTGCGGCAGGATCGGTGCTTTCCTTGACTGGCTCGGAGGTGCTTCCACAGGAGGATGTAAGCAGAAGCATACATAAGAGCGCACATAGAGTTCGTTTCATAGGCGTTTCTCCTGATTTGGTATGATGGTGGCAATTGTGCCAACCTTTTATCATCATTTTACCCTGTATCGGCGGAAAAGACAATACGCCCATACGCCATATTTTGCGCAAACGATGTCCCTGTATCGGAAAAATAGACCTGTTGTGGCGAAATATCGGAAAAGCTACGCCTCCTCTGCGTTCGCAGCGACGGAAACATCCCTTTTCGCGCGACGATATTCTCCGGCGGTGACGGAAAACCTCTTCTGGAACGCGGCGTAGAAGCCGGACAGCGAGCCGTAGCCGACCATGGCAGCGATCTCCTCGATGGAATACGCTGTACCCGTGAGCAGATGGAGTGCCTGCTGGAGGCGGGTGTTGATAAGGATCTCCCGAAAGCTCCGGTGGTAAATGGCGGCCAGGATGCGGCTGAGCTGCCGTTTGGAGAGATGCAGGTCGCGCGCCATATCCTCCGCCGTGATCGATTCGGCATAATGCGCGGTGAAATATTCGTCGATCTCCAATTGCCGGAGAGGCGGATCGGTGTTGGCGGGCGGTGTATCCGGGAGAGGGCGCGGAAGATCCTGCGAAAGGGAACGGATGAGCCGGATATAGAACGTGCCGAGGAGAAGGGACGCGTAGGTCTTTCCACCCAGTCGGTGCGCGGACAGCTCGTTCCGGATGGTGAGCAGCAGGCGGCACAGAGAATCGCTGTCGGTGTCGGTGCGGATCAGGGGTGTGTGGATGGCGGAGAAGATCGCTGTACACGCGTCGTAGACGGATTTTGTATCCCGTTCCGTTTCGCAGTCGCGCGGCAGCACCTGAAACCGGATGGCGAGCTTGTCTCCGGCACGGACGCGATGGAAAAAGCCCGGCGGGATCAGGCAGATCGAACCGGCAGGCAGCGTCCATTGGACATGGTCGGCTCCTTCCAGATACAGCGCGGTTTCCACGGCGGCGAACAGCTCATAGTACGAATGGGAATGGAGATACGAGGTGACGGCATAGTCGCGGACAAATCCGGTATCGAGGATGGACGGAATGGACGCGTCGTCGATCTCCACGGTCACAACGGGCGCGGTGTCCTGCTTTTTGGCTGTTTTTTTCATGTGTGTCCTCCTTTCACGCACGCTTTTTTACAGTATAGCATAACGATGTGCATTTGGCAACGGCTTTACAAAAAGTTCGCAATCCGGCAAGATATTTCTTGGATTTCCCTCTTGACTTTGAGTAAACTCCATGGTGTATAATACTCTGAGAGTTGGATACAAGGGAGGGATCATATGACCATCAAGGAAGTAAGCGATGCATACGGGATCACGGCGGACACACTGCGGTATTACGAACGGATCGGGATGCTGCCCCCGGTGACACGGACAGGCGGCGGAATCCGGGACTATACCGAGGAGGATCGCGCATGGCTGGAGCTGGTGCTCTGTATGCGCAGCGCGGGACTGGCAATCGAGGCGATCACACAGTACGTGCGGCTGTACAGAGAAGGCGACGGGACGATGCGGGACAGACTGGAGCTGCTGAAAGCGCAGCGGGACGAGCTGTTGGCGCAAAAGGCCAGGATCGAGTCCGCGCTGACCAGATTAGACTACAAGATCTCCCGCTACGAAACGGCGGTGGAGACCGGGGTGCTGTCGTGGGAAAAGGGCAGCTGCGAGGACACGGCGGATCCAAACGAAAAAGAATGAAATGACTCTGCGGCACGGTGGTTTTGGCGCGAAAAAGCCGCTATATTTCCGCGCAAAAACGCAAATGCCCCGGAGCATACTCAGAAAATAAAGGAGATACGGATATGAAAATCATGGATAAGGCAGCGTTTGAAAAAGAAAACCATTTCGGACTGGGCAAAGAGAACACGGCATACGCGCAGTACTTTGACGGCATGTCGTATCTCAACGGGCTGACGGATCCGGCGTGCGGTCTGGCGATGGCAAATGTGACGTTTGAACCGGGCTGTCGGAACCACTGGCACATCCATCACGCGAAAACGGGCGGCGGTCAGATGCTCATCCTGCCCGAAAAAGCGCAGCAGATCCTCGACGCACTCCACGGCGGCAGCAACGCAAGCTACGCGATCCGGTACGCGGCGGGCTTTGACGAGGTGGTGATGGTCCTCTCCGGCATGAGCGATCTGGCGCAGATGGAGGACAATCTATCGTATATGGCGGACTACAAGCCGCTTGACGAGAGGGAAATGGCGGCGGTGCGGGGCGTGTGCGACGTATTCCGCTCGATGCACCTGATCCCGTGTACGGCGTGCCGCTACTGCACCGACGGCTGTCCGCGCCACATCTCGATCCCGGATCTCTTCTCCTGCATGAATACGAAAAAGATCTACAACGACTGGAACGCGGATTACTACTATACGAACGTCCATTCGAAGAACCACGGCAAGGCGTCGGACTGCATCGGCTGCGGGAAATGCGAAAAGGCCTGTCCCCAGCACCTGCCGATTCGCGCGCTGCTGAAAGATGTGGCAAAGGAGTTTGAAAAATGATGGAATATCGCAGACTGCCGCACGGCAGCGAAAGCATCGGTACGCTCGGACTGGGTATGGGCGGCATCCAGGCTTCCCCGGCGGACGAGATTGAGGCGGTCGTCCGGACAGCGATCGACCACGGGATCAACTTTTTCGATCTGTGCGCGGGCGGCAGCAGCGTGTATGCACCGTTCGGACATGCCATCGCCGGAAGACGGGACAAGGTGTATTTCCAGCTCCATTTCGGCGCGGTCTACAACGAAAAGGGCGAATACGGCTGGTCCAGGGATCTCGAAACGATCCAGAGGACGTTCCAGTGGGAGCTGGCAGCACTCGGTACGGATTACGTGGATTTCGGCTTCTTCCACTGTGTGGACGCCATGGACGACATCGACGCATTGCGGAACAACGGGATCTTTGCGTATGTGGAGGAATTGCACAGGCAGGGCATTGTGCGCCACATCGGATTCTCGTCCCATACCCCGGCGGTGGCGGAAAAGCTCCTCGACCACGGGGGGATCGATATGATGATGTTTTCGATCAATCCGGCGTATGACCTCGAATGCGGCGACGCATACGGCATCGGCAGCACCTCGGAGCGCGCGTCTCTCTTTCGCAGATGTGAGGCGGAGGGGGTAGCGATCTCCGTGATGAAGCCGTTCTATGGCGGGCAGCTCCTTGCCGGGAATACCTCGCCGTTCCACACCGCGCTGACAAAGAATCAGTGCATCCAGTACGCCCTCGACAGACCGGGAGTGGCGGCGGTGGTACCCGGAGTCCGCTCCATGGCAGATCTGCACGCGCTTTTGCCGTTCCTCCAGGCACCAAAGGCGGAGAACGACTACGCAGTGATCGGCTCGTTTACGCCGCAGGCAGCGCGTGGAAACTGCGTCTACTGCAACCACTGTCAGCCGTGTCCTGCCGGGATCGATGTGGGGCTGGTGAACAAGTACTACGATCTGTCGCGCTCCGGAGACAAAATGGCGCACGAGCATTACGGCAAGCTTGCAATCCGCGCAAACGATTGCCTCCACTGCGGTCACTGCGACGAAAGATGCCCGTTCGGCGTGGCACAAAGCGAGCGGATGGACGAGATCGCGGCATATTTTGGATGAGAAAACAGTCGGAAGGCTCTTTGCGGTAACGGGGAGGCCAGGGCGGCGCAGGGATACATAACGGGTGCCGACACCCCGGATTTGCATATCCCGCGTCCTTTTGCGGAAAACTGTGCTTTTTCCCACAGGAACCCCCACGTTTTCCACGGCAGTTTTCCACAATCTGTTGAAAAATAAAATCGAGCAGAGCGGTTCACACCAGGCAGAACCGTCTGCTCGATTGTTTTTTCACTGGATACGATGTGGGACAGCGGAATCCCAAAAAACGGGAAGTCCGTCGCAACAGACCTCCCGTTTGGCAATAGGTATACTTCAGGATGTGCCGCACAATCGGTTCCTGCGCTGAAACCCCGCAGGCGAGGGGGCGCAAAAAGCCGATGTATTCTCAGCGTATCCTCAGTTGTTCTTCATCGCTTCTTCGACGGCGACGGCAACCGCAACGGTAGCACCTACCATCGGGTTGTTGCCCATGCCGATGAGACCCATCATTTCCACGTGTGCGGGAACGGAGGAGGAACCGGCAAACTGTGCGTCGGAGTGCATTCTGCCCATGGTGTCGGTCATGCCGTAAGAGGACGGGCCTGCTGCCATGTTGTCCGGGTGCAGGGTACGGCCGGTACCGCCGCCGGATGCAACGGAGAAGTACTTCACGCCGTTTTCAACACACCACTTCTTGTAGGTGCCGGCAACGGGATGCTGGAATCTGGTCGGGTTGGTGGAGTTGCCGGTGATGGAAACGCCGACCTTTTCGAGCTTCATGATGGCAACGCCTTCCGGAACGTTGTCCGCACCATAGCAGCGAACCTTGGCGCGCGGACCGTCGGAGTATGCGGTTTCGGAAACGATCGTAACCTCTTCGGTGTACGGATCAAATTCCGTCTTGACGTAGGTAAAGCCGTTGATACGGGAGATGATGAACGCGGCGTCCTTGCCGAGACCGTTCAGGATCACGCGCAGGGGCTTGACACGAACCTTGTTGGCATTCAGCGCGATCTTGATAGCGCCCTCTGCGGCGGCAAAGGACTCGTGACCGGCGAGGAAGCAGAAGCACTCTGTCTCCTCGGACAGCAGCATCTTGCCGAGGTTTCCGTGTCCCAGACCGACCTTGCGGTTCTCTGCTACCGAACCGGGCACGCAGAACGACTGCAGACCGATACCGATATTGGCGGCGGCGGTGGCAGCGGACTTGTCGCCGGTTTTCTCGGCCTGCTTCAGCGCAATGGCGGCACCGACAGTATACGCCCACTTGG
>USGH01000061.1 GCA_900554225.1 uncultured Eubacteriales bacterium
ATACACGGTAAATCGCCTGTTTATTCATTCCTCTCCTCCCGCGTTTGCCGCGAGGAACCGGGTGAGCGATTCCTCCTCCTCGTAGAGCTGCATGAGCCGATCCTCCGCGGTCGTTTTCCGATCGGACAGTTCCGCGGCCTTGTGGTAATCCGTCGCGGCTTCCCCAAACAGCGCGTCGTCGATGTCGCAGATCTCCGTTTCCAGCCGGGCGATCTCCTTTTTGATCGTTTCCGCGCGCCGCTCTGCCTGCCGGAGCTTTGCCGTTTCCTGCTTCCGGCGGAGGTATTCCTCCTTCTGCGTCAACGCTTCGTCCGCCTTCTCTGCCCGCGCCGCGTCGCTTTCCTCGCCCGGTTTGCCGCCCTGCGCGATGTATTCGTCATAGGTGCCGTGGAAATCGCGGGACTGCCCCGGACCTGCCGCCAGATCGATGAATCGGGTCGCCAGCTTCCGCGTGAAATACCGGTCGTGCGATACGGCGAGGATCGTGCCCTCAAACTGCGTCAGCGCGTCCTCCAACGCCTCGCGGGAGCCGATGTCCAGATGGTTTGTCGGTTCGTCCAGGATCAGCACGTTCATTTTTGACAGAATCAGCTTGGCGAGTGTCAGCCGCGCCCGCTCCCCGCCGGAGAGAATGCGTACCTCCTTCTCAATGTCCTCGCCGACAAAGCGGAACAGGGCAAGGGTATTGCGGATCTCCGTCTGCGTCAGGTGCGGATAGGCGTTCCACAGCTCGTCCAGCACCGTGTTGTCGTCCGAGAGATTCTGGTTTTCCTGATCGTAGTAGCCGATGGTCACGTTGTAGCCGAATTCGATCTCTCCGGCAAGCGGCTCCAGCTGTCCGAGCAGAAGCTTGATGAGCGTGGATTTTCCGCAGCCGTTCGGCCCCGCAAAAAAGACCCGATCGTGCTTTTTGATGAGGAACGACAGATCCCGGAAGAGGATATTCGTCCCAAAGCCCATCGTCAGCCCCTTGACGGAGAGCACATCGTTGCCGCTTTCTCCGGAATTTTGCAGCGTGAAATGGATGCTCTTTGGCAGATTTGCCGGACGCTCCACCTTTTCCATCCGCGCGAGTGCCTTTTCTCTGCTCTCCGCCGCGATGATGTTCCGCTCCCGGTTCCATGCGCGCTGCTGTGCAATGTACGCCTCCTGCCGCGCGATCTCCTTCTGCTGATCTTCATACCGCTTCATCTGCTCGCGGCGCCACTTCTCCTTTTCCGCCACATACTGCGTGTAGCTGCATTTGTACAGCCGCGCGTGGGTGTTCTCGACCTCCAGCGTCTTGTTCGTCACCCGATCGAGGAAATACCGGTCGTGGCTGACCACCAGAAACGTCTTCTTATACGCCGCCAGATGCTCCTCCAGCCACGCCATGGTGTCCGTATCGAGATGGTTCGTCGGCTCGTCGAGGAGAAGAATGTCCGGTTCTCTGGACAAAAGCCGCGCCAGTGCCAATCGGGTCCGCTGTCCGCCGCTCAGGGACGATACCGGCAGATGGTGGTATTCCTCCCCGAAGCCGAGCTTGGAAAGCAGACTCTGGCAGCGCGACTTGTAGTACAGCCCGCCGTCCGCGATGAAGCGATTGTTCAGGGACGTAAACTCCCGCGTCCACTGCGCCAGCTCCTCGTCTGTTCCGCCGGCCTCAAGAGCAGCCTGCAATTCCGCGAGCCGCTTTTCCATCCGGCATAATTCCGGAAAGATCGCGTACATCTGTCCGAGTACCGTCTCGTCCTGCGGAGAGCCGTCGATGGAGAGCACCCGGAACGCGTCGTCCTGATGGAGCATCCCCACCGTTTTGTTCTTGCCGATCGTCACCGTTCCCTCGTCCGCGGGATATTCGCCGACCAGCAGCTTGAATAAGGTCGATTTCCCGCTGCCGTTTACGCCGACAATGCCGAGATGATCCCCTTCCTCGAGGGAAAACGTGATGTTTTCCAAAATGGTGCGGGTTCCGATGCGATACGAAAGCCCGCTCGCGCTGATTGCAATCATAAATATAGAAATATGCCGGGAAAACTCCGTTTGCCAAAAAGTCTTCCCGGCACTCCTTTCGTGAAATTCACCGGAGGATGCCTATCCCGAGAGAGAGGGGGATAGACGCTCCTCCTCATTGATACGGGTCGTAATTCTGATTCCGCCGCCGTGCCTGTCCGTTCTGACCGCTGCGGGCCTGTCCGTTCTGACCGCTGCGGGACTGTCCCTGCGGCTGATACTGCGCATACGGATCGTGATATTGTCCACTCCGGTTGGGATTCTGCCCGCGATACTGCCCGTTCTGGTTCGGATACTCGTTTCCGCGCTGCCCGCGATATTGCCCTGCCGGATACTGGTTGGCTGGATATTGCCCCGTCGGATACTGCCGATTCCCCGGATTCCCGTTAGGATTCCGGCGCGGTCTGTCGTATTCGTCGTACCCGTCGCCGTACCCATCGTCATAGCCGTATTCGTCATACTGCTGCGGTCTGCGCTGTGCCGGACGATTCTGTCCTCTGCCCTGCTGACCGGGTCGCGGGCCGTATAGCCGCTCGTCGTAGTTGTTCCCCACGGCATACCGCGGCGCGTCGTGCTTGCGCAGAATGTACGTGCGGAAGATCTGCATCGCCGTATCGTTGAACAACGCCGCCACAAACAGTCCGCCGACTGCTACCGCCGCGATGAGGATGATCCATAGAATCACCTTGAAAAAGATCCCGATGCCGCGTACAAATCCGCTCGTCTGACCGACCGGATTGCCGTTTTTGTCCGTTTCTACCGCCGTGTCCGTGCCGCCCTCCGTCTCGCTGCCGACCGTCGTGCCTGTCGCCGGGAGATTCGCCGTCATAAATTCGTCGAGCTTCAGGATCGTTTTCATCACGCCGCGATCCGTGTTCCCCGCGTCAAAATCCTCCTCCAGATAATTCGAGAAGATGTCTTTCAGAACCTCGGTCGTCACAATGTCGTCAATATCGACACTCTGAACCCCGAAATAATTCTTGTTTCCGCGGTCGATCACGAGCAGGACCCCGTCGCTCATGTTCCAGTCCGTGAACAGGTTGCGCGCGTAGGACGCGATGTCCTCGTCTCCCGTGGAATCCACGACGCAGACACCGATGCGCGCTCCCCGCGTTGCGTATAACGTCTTGTTTGCCTCTGTCAGAGCATCCTTCGTCGTCGTGGACAGCACGCCGCTTTCATCCGATATGTAGTCCACCGGCTGCGGATATGCCGCAAGAACCGGGAAAACCAAAAGAATCGTCAAAAGCAGCGCAAGGAGACAGAATACCCCCGAACGACGCTTTTCTGTACTGTGTACCATGGTATATCCTCCTTTGATAAGAAAGGAATTGTTTCGTGTGTGAAGAAATGCACCCACAATGGGGGAGAGAACAGGATTGGTGAAAAAACGGACTTGCACAAACTCCACCCATCAATCCCTTTTCATAAAAGTTCTTGCTAAAGCTGGAACGAACAAGTTCGTTCTCAAGAAGCGTCCCCGTTCCCTCGTCCCCTCGTACCCCCCGCGTCAGCTGCGGATGCCGATCAGCTTGGATTTGAGCTCAGCTTCGATGCGGTTCAGCTCGGCTTCGGCGGCAATGCGCTTTTCGCGCCCTTCCTTCTGGATCGCCGCAACATCGTCCAGGGTCGCGATCAGCTCCGCGTTCGTGTTCGTCAATGTCTCAATGTCCACAATGCCGCGCTCCGATTCCCGGGTGATGTCCACCGTCGCCTGATGGAGGGCAGCCGCGTTCTTTTTGAGCAGCTCGTTTGTCATATCCGTGACCGCCCGCTGCGCTTCCATCGCCTGCCGGGAGTGCTCGATGCCCATCGCGATCACCATCTGGCTCTTCCACAGGGGCAGCGTGTTCATGATGACCGTCTGGATCTTTTCCGTCATCATCGTGTCGTTGTTCTGTACGAGACGGATCTGCGGTGCCATCTGGATCGAGACCATGCGCGTCAGCTCCAGATCGTGGATCTTCCGTTCAAACCGGACGCACTGCTCTGCAAAATCGTTCGCCGCCTGCGCATCCTCCGGAAGTCCGCTTTTCTGCGCCTTTTCCTGCAGCGCGACCAGGGTCACCTCGCGTTCGTGCGCCAGCTTCTTCTTGCCCGCCAGAATGTACATCGACAGCTCCTTGAAGTATGTCATGTTCACCTCATAGAGGTTGTCGAACATCGCAATGTCCTTGAGCAGCGTGATCTGGTGGTTCTGGAGGATGCCTGTGATCTCGTTCACGCTGTCCTCCACTTTGTCGTACTTCACCTTCAGGTTTTCGAGCTTGCGCTTCGTGTTCTTGAAGATGCCGAGGAAGCCCTTGTCCGATTCGTCCGCCTCCGCGTTCATGTCCTTGAGCTGCCCGATGAGGTTCGTGATCATCGTGCCGACCTCACTGAAATCCTTGTTGCGCACGCCGTTTAACGCCGTGTCGGAGAAATCCGCGATCTTCTTCTGTGCGGACGCGCCGAAGCCCAGGATCGTCGTGGAGTCCGTGATGTCGATCTTCTCGGAGAAGTCGTCGATCATCCTGCGCTCCTCCGGTGTGAAGTTCGCTTCGTCAAACGGTGCGGCACCGGGCTTTTCCTCCGCTGCAAGGGTCGGGGCTGGTGCTGCGGGAGCCTCGGCGGGTGCGGCTGCTGCGGAACCCATCGGATCCAGAGTCAGTTCGATTTTCGGTGTGGATTCATTGTTTGTCATACGCTATCTATACCTCGTGCGCGATGCAGTGACCGCGTGTCAATTTTCACTTTTCGTATCGGCATTGCCGTTGTCCGCCGGTGCGTCTGCCATATTTTCCGTGTCGCCTGTATCGGCGGCCTTCTTCTTTTTCTTGTCGTCGTTCCCGGACACAAACGGCGCGTGATAGGGGCAGAACCGTGCGGGAAGGCTTACGGCGCGGCAGAGCGCGAGCAGTCCGGTGGCAAAGAGCGCGGCGAACCAGAGGGAATTTGTCTGGGCGTCCGGGGCAAACCGGCATCCGGCGAGGGTGTACGCGGCGTGGGCGAGACCGATCCCGACGGACAGGGTCGCTGCGGTGCCGTTTGCGAATGCGGCAAAGGAGGCGGTGGCATATCCGGTGCCGATGCGGTCGCGCGCCTCTGCCAGAAAGAAGAGCAGAATGCCGATGGTCGCCAGCGTTTCGAGATGGCGCGCCGGGGTGTTCAGGGGCAGAGTGGCGTCAAAGTACTGCCGGAACAGCTGGACGATTGCCGAAAGTGCGCTGCCGAAAGCGAGCCAGGGTGTTGCCTGTGCGGTTTTCTCCGGCTTTCCCGCTTCGATGCCGATGCAGAGCAGGTAAGCTGCCGGAAAGACAAGCATCGCGGCCGCGGCGATCTCCAGCTTGCCGGGCGCATCGAAGGCGAGTACGCTGCGGACACAGGCTGCGAGATACAGCACGGCGGCGAACAGGGCGCAGAAGGTGCTGCCTCTGCCGCTTTGCGGTGCGTCGGAGAGGGAGACCTTTTTGCGGGTCAGTCCCCACATGACGACGGCGGACAGGACCCCGATGGCAAGCAGGACGCAGGCTGCAAGAAACAGGAGCGAACCGGTCTCGAAATACGCGATTCTGGTGTCGTAGGCGAATCGATACGCGCAAAAGAGCAGCGCACCGGCAGGCAGACCGGCAAACGCGCCCCATCGCCAGCCCCACCGCGCTTTCTCCGTTTGTGTTTCCATGTGCCAACCTCCGTATTCTATATTCTACCTTAATATAATACCACAACCTCCCCCAATATGCAAGAGGAAATCCCTCGTTTTCATGGAATTTTAAGGAATATCCGGGGGGACGAGGGGAACGCTGGGGGGACGCGGCTTTTTTGGAAAAAAGCCTGGCAAAAAACTTTATGCATGGGGGTGGAGACGATGGGACTGCGATGCTTTTGCTTTCTTTTTCGTTTGGTGCGCCGAGCCTTGTTGTGGTGGGCATATTGCACAACATGAGTTGCTGCGGCTCTTGAAATTTCTCCTTTTTCCATCGAAATGTGACTTGATTTCTTTCTGGAAGTATGGTACAATAGTATCACTTGATGTGCGATGATGCGGGAGGTTGCTCGTTCTCCATACTGTCAGGAGGCGCGAGGGAATTTCCGCGGAGTATGTCCGAGTAAATCGGGCGGAATGAATGCGTCGGCGGACTGCGGGACAAGCCTGTGGTCGGTGGCGGAGAATCCATAAAGGACGGTATGCCGGAGGGTATGCGGTCGGGCTTTCAGGGACTTTCGGCGGCGATAGGCGCGCAGGCGTGTGTTGCGGCGGCGGGATCCGATGGAAAAACGACAACGTTTCATCCGGGACAGCCGGGGTTTGCGTGTTTTTGCAAGCCTTATTTTGCTGTGTATCGGCAGATTTTTGCGGAAAATTTCGTAAAATGCGGTATTTTTTCGCGGAAACCGATGGGAAAGCGGCAAAACAGAGCTTTGCGGGATACAAAAACACCGCGTTTCTTTGGGAGGAACCGGACACACCCGAGTGCGTGTTCATCGCCTCAAATTCCATTTTATATGAAATTTGCAAGGAGGCAAAACAATGGCAGCAAGCGAAAAAATCAGAGTGAGACTCAGAAGCTACGAACATTCTCTCATCGATCAGGCGGCTGAAAAGATCGTCGATATCGCAAAGAGAAACGGCGCGGAAGTATCCGGTCCCGTACCGCTGCCGACCGAGAAGGAAATCATCACCATTCTCCGTGCGGTACACAAGTACAAGGACAGCCGTGAACAGTTCGAGCAGCGCACCCACAAGCGCCTGATCGAGATCAAGAAGCCCTCCCAGAAGGTTGTTGAGGCTCTCATGAGCGTCGAGCTTCCCGCGGGCGTGGACATCGATCTGAAGCTGTAATTCTCACCGGAATCCAAAGCTGTTAACCCCGGACGGAGCGGATATATGCTGTATCCTCCCCTTCCGATCCTCCGTACTGCCGCAAGGTCGTGCGGATCCATGGCTCGTTCGTGATTCTGACCCGCGGACATTGCGGAAACTGCCGGTATGACCGGATAAGTCCGCGCGCTTCTTCGCAAGGGGAGGCGCAGACCGGGGAGAAGAATCGCGCAAACGCCAGCCCGACGGAGTTTGCCTTATAGAGACCAAACGATTTTTGAAATACTCAGCTCTCTGAGCAATTCCAGGATCCCAGTCATAATAAGGCTGCAATTCCCAAAGTGGAACCCGCCAGGCAAATAAAGTTCTTTGCCCGCTTTCTTGCAAGAAAGCGGGGGCTGACTGTGGCAGAGTGCCTGGGCTGTCTGGTTCTCCGACCGGATGCCCTGCGTCTCACGGATTGGTATGCGCCTGAGGGCGTTTGCCTCCCGTGCGCCGCCGCTTGATGAACAGCGTGGTCACGTTGCAAGGTCTCCCAAAAAGGCCGCGCAACCAATAACCTATTTTATTAGGAGGAAAAACGATGAAAAAAGGAATCATCGGAAAGAAGCTGGGCATGACCCAGATCTTCGCGGAAAACGGTCAGGTGATCCCGGTTACCGTAATCGAAGCCGGTCCCTGCGCCATCACCCAGAAGAAAACCGTGGAAACCGACGGCTACAATGCCGTACAGCTCGCGTTTGAAGAGATCCGCGAAAAGCTCGTCAATAAGCCGAGAGCCGGTCACTTCAAGAAAGCAGGCGTTTCCGCTCGCCGTCACCTCAAGGAATTCCGCCTTGACGACATCGAGAGCCTGAACGTCGGCGATACCATTTCCGCGGATACGTTCGCGTCCGGCGATAAGGTGGACATCACCGGTATCACCAAGGGTCGCGGCTACACGGGTGCTGTCAAGAGATGGAATGCGCACATCCTGCGTATGACCCACGGTACCGGTCCGATTCACCGTCAGCCGGGTTCCATGGGCGCAAACTCCACCCCGTCCAGAATTTATAAGAATAAGCACATGGCAGGTCAGTACGGTAACGAACAGGTTACGGTCCTGAATCTCGAAGTTGTCAAGGTAGACACCGAGAAGAACCTCATCGCGGTCAAGGGCGCAGTTCCCGGCGCGAAGGGCGGTATCGTGTTCCTCCGTGACAGCGTGAAAGCATAAGTCGGAAGGAGGAAACGAAAATGGCTGAATTAAAAGTTGTAAACATGGCCGGCGCAGAAGTTGGCACAATGAGCCTGTCTGACGCTGTATTTGCCAGTGAGATCCATGCTTCCGTCCTTCACGCAGCAGTAAAGGCATATCTCGGCAACCAGAGACAGGGCACACAGTCCACGCTGACCCGCACCGAGGTTTCCGGCGGCGGCAGAAAGCCGTGGAAGCAGAAGGGTACCGGCCGCGCAAGACAGGGTTCCACCAGAGCTCCTCAGTGGACGCACGGCGGCGTTGCGCTCGGTCCGAAGCCGCGTCTCTACAAGACCAAGGTCAACAAGAAGGTTCGCCGTCTCGCTATGACCAGCGCGCTCTCTTCTAAGGTGGCTGAGAACGAAATGATCATCGTCGATGCCATCACCGCCAGCGAATACAAGACCAAGACCATGGTCAAGATGCTCTCCGCGATCGGCGCAGGGAAGAAGACCCTCGTCGTTCTCCCCGCAGTCGATGCTATGGTTATGGGCAGCCTTGCCAATATCCCCGGCGTTAAGGTCGTTCTGACCAACACCCTCTGCGTTTACGACATCCTCAACTGCAACTCTCTCGTGATTGCTAAGGAAGCCGTGCAGAAAATCGAGGAGGTATACGCATAATGAAATTCGTTCAGGATATTATTATCAGACCTCTCATCACCGAGCGTTCCATGGACATGATCTCCGAGCGCAAGTACTCCTTTGAGGTTGCAAAGGACGCCACCAAGCCGGAAATCGCCGCTGCTGTTGAGGCTATGTTCAAGGGCACCAAGGTAAAGAGCGTAAACACCATTACGATGAAGTCTAAGCCGAAGAGAGTTCGTCTCGTTCCCGGAAAGACCGCCAGCTGGAAAAAGGCGATCGTCACCCTCGCTGAGGATTCCGCGACCATCGAATTCTTCGAAGGCATGAACTGAGAAGGAGGACGCTAACAAATGCCTACGATTAAATACAAGCCGACAACTCCGGCAAGAAGACATATGTCTGTTCCGTCCTTCGACGAGATCACCAAGTTCACTCCCGAAAAGAGCCTGCTCGCGACCAAGAAGAAGAACGCCGGCCGCAACAGCTACGGCAGAATCACCGTTCGTCATAAGGGCGGCGGAAACCGTCAGAAATATCGTATCATCGACTTCAAGCGTCAGTCCGAGAAGCCGCAGACCGTTGTGGGTATCGAATACGACCCGAACCGTACCGCGTATATCGCACTGCTGAAGGACGAGGACGGCAAGAAGAGCTACATCGTCGCTCCCGTGGGCGTGACCGATGGTCAGGTTCTCTACTCCGGTAAGGACGCCGACATCATCCCCGGCAACACCCTGCCGCTTGCCAACATTCCCGATGGTACGTTCGTACACAACATCGAGCTCCATCCCGGCAAGGGCGGTCAGATGGTCCGTTCCGCCGGCGCACAGGCACAGGTCATGGGTAAGGAAAACGGCAAGGTAATGCTCCGTCTTCCCTCCGGTGAAATGCGCTATGTCATGGACAACTGCCTCGCTACGATCGGTCAGGTCGGCAACATCGAGCACGACACCGTCAAGATCGGTAAGGCCGGTAAGAAGCGTCACATGGGTATCCGCCCGACCGTCCGCGGTTCCGTCATGAACCCGTGCGATCACCCGCATGGTGGTGGTGAAGGTCGTTCCCCGATCGGTCGTCCGGGTCCTGTTACCCCGTGGGGCAAGCCGGCTCTCGGTTACAAGACGAGAAACAAGAAGGCCCGCACCGACAAGATGATCGTAAAGCGCAGAAACAGCAAGTAAGGAAGGAGGCAGCTTAGAATGAGCAGAAGTTTGAAAAAAGCACCGTTTATCGAGGAAAAGCTCTACCAGAGAGTTTGCCAGATGAACGAAAAAGGCGAAAAGAAGGTCCTCAAGACCTGGTCCAGAGCCTCTACCATTTTCCCGGAATTCGTTGGTCATACGGTTGCCGTCCACGATGGCAAGAAGCACATCCCGGTGTACATCACCGAGGATATGGTCGGCCACAAGTTCGGTGAGTTCGCCCCTACCAGAACCTTTAAGGGTCACGCCGGTTCCAAGACTTCCAACAACGGTAAATAATCAAGAGGGAGGAGCAATAAGGAAATGGAATCTAAATCTACCCAGAAGCATATCCGCATCTCCCCTCGTAAGGTCAAGATCGTTCTCGACCTCATCCGTGGGAAGGACTACGATGTAGCCTGCGGTATCCTCAAAAATACCCCGAAGTCCGCAAGTCCCTATGTCCTCAAGCTGCTCGATAAGGTGGCTGCTGACGCGGAAAACAACTTCCACATGAACAAGGACAACCTCTACGTGTCTGAGTGCTTCGTCTGCCCCGGCATGACCATGAAGCGCATTATGCCCAGAGGTAAGGGATCCGCTGACCGGATTCTCAAGAGAACCAGCCATATCACCGTGGCTTTGAAAGAAAAAGAGTAAGGAGGCAGTCGAAACATGGGACAGAAAGTGAATCCGCACGGTCTTCGTGTCGGCGTAATCAAGAACTGGGACTCCAGATGGTTTGCCTCCGACGAAAAGTTCGGCGATACCCTGGTCCAGGACTATAAAGTCAGAGAATTCCTCAAGAAGAAGCTCTTCCTCGCGGGGATTCCGAAGATCGAAATCGAAAGAGACAACACCGGTAAGGTGCGCGTCTTTATCCACTGCGCAAAGCCCGGTATGGTTATCGGCCGCGGCGGCAGTGAAATCGACAACCTCAAGGCGGACATCGAAAAGATCGTGAACGCTCCGGTTATCGTAAACGTTATCGAGGTCAAGCCGGTCGAAATGGATGCGCAGCTCGTTGCAGAATCCATCGCAAACCAGCTCGAAAGACGTATCTCCTTCCGCAGAGCCATGAAGGGTGCCATCCAGCGTACCATGCGTATGGGCGCAAAGGGTATCACGGTTTGCCTCTCCGGTCGTCTCGCCGGTGCTGAAATCGCACGTACCGAGCACTACCATGAGGGTACCATCCCGCTGCAGACCATCCGCGCAGACATCGACTATGGTTTCTGGGAAGCCAACACCACCTACGGTAAGATCGGCGTAAAGGTGTGGATCTACAAGGGAGAAATCCTCTCTGAGGTCGCGCGCACCGGTGCCGTTACCGAGGATCGTCGGAACAACAACCAGCGTCGTGGAGACCGCAGAGACGGTCAGAGACGCGACCGCAGAGATGGTGACCGCAGAAACGGCGGCGACCGCAGAGACGGTGGTTTCCAGCGCCGCGACGGGCAGGGTCCGAGAGGAAGCCGCCCCGCACAGCCGGAATCCAGACCGCCGAGAGCTCCCAGAAAAGCTGAGGAAGGAGGCGCGCACTAATGTTATCGCCTAAGAGAGTTAAATACAGACGCGTACAGAGAGGCCGCCTCACCGGTAAGGCACTCCGCGGCAATAAGATCACCAACGGCGAATTCGGTCTCATCGCTACCGAACCCGCATGGATCACCGCAAACCAGATCGAAGCAGCCCGTATCGCTATGACCCGTTACGTCAAGAGAGGCGGTCAGGTCTGGATCAAGATCTTCCCCGACAAGCCCATCACCGAGAAGCCGGCCGAGACCCGTATGGGTTCCGG
>USGH01000062.1 GCA_900554225.1 uncultured Eubacteriales bacterium
GATCTCGCTCATCTACGCACTCAAAGCCCCGTATCGCAAGAACGCGAAATTCCTCATGAATGACGCGACGGTGGCGGCACTGCGCAAGCTGAAGGACGCAAACGGGCAGTATCTCTGGCAGCCGTCCGTACAGGCAGGTCAGCCGGACAGACTGCTTGGGTATGAGCTCCACACCAGTCCCTACGCGCCGACGATGGCTGCGGGTGCCCTTGCCGTGGCGTTCGGCGATTTCCAGAACTACTGGATCGCGGACCGGACCGGACGAACGATGCAGCGGCTGAACGAGCTGTACTCCACGAACGGACAGGTCGGCTTTGTGGCGTCCGAACGTGTGGATGGTAAGATCATTCTGCCGGAGGGCATTCAGCTTCTGAAAATGAAGGCGTCGTGATGATGATGGAGGAGCTGCTCACCAAGGTAAAGGCGAACCTCATCCTCACGCACGACGTGGATGACGCGCTTCTGCAAAGCTACATCACCGCCGCGGTCTCCTATGCGGAAAGCTATCAGCACATCCCGCAGGGGACGTATGCCAACACACAAATGCCGCCGACCACGGAGCACGCCGTCATCATGCTGTCGTCCCACTTCTACGAAAGCCGGGACGGCAGCACAGGCGGCTTTTTCGCGGACAATGTACAGGCGGCAAAACAGGTGTGGGACGCGGTGAATACGCTGCTCCGGCTTGAGAGGGAGTGGAAAGTATGAGCTATGGGAAGATGAACACGCTTGTGGACATCGTGAAACCGACTGTTACGACAGACGAGGATGGATTCCGTATTACGACGGATGAAGTCCTCGCTACTGTCCGTGCCTACCGGGAAGGTCGGCATGGCAGCGAGAGGTGGGCCAACCGCGCTGCATTTACAGATGCTACGGATCTGTTTCGGTTTCGCGTGATTCCGAAGCTGTCGGTAACACCGGACATGGCTCTCGTGTGCGGCGAGGAAAGGTTTGAGATCACATCTGTGGAAGACGTTAAAGGACGTGGGATGTACGTAGAGGTACTTGCGAGAAAGGTTGAACCAAGTGGCAAAAGCTGAAGTAAAGCTGCCGGAGGAGCTGCTCACGAAGCTGTCCCGGCTTGGGCAGAACACGGACGCGGTCGCGGAAAAGGTGCTGCGGGCAGGCGGCAAAATCGTGCTCGACAAGGTTCGGGACAACCTCGAATGCGTCATTGGCAGGGATACAAAACATCCGTCACGCTCCACGGGTGAGCTGCTGTCCTCGCTTGGCTTGTCTCCGGTGCTGGTGAACAGGGGCGGCAACCACGACATCAAAATCGGCTTTGCGGAACCGCGTTCGGATGGGGAAAGCAACGCGAAGCTCGCCAATATCCTCGAATACGGCAAGTCCGGACAACCGCCAAAGCCGTTTCTGCAGCCTGCTCGATCGGCGTCGAAGAAGGAGTGTATGCGCGTGATGGAGGAGGCTTTGAAGGAGGAGATCGAAAAGCTATGAGCCTGCTTGCGGAAGTGAAAGCTATCATCGAAAACTGCAAAATTCCAGTCGAGACAGGCGTGTTTTCCGATGCACCGCCGGACACATACGCGGTTCTGACGCCGCTTGCGGACGCCTTTGACCTGCACGCGGACAACAAGCCGACCATGGACGTGCAGGAGGTTCGCCTGTCTCTGTTCTGCAAGGAGAACTACCTGAAGAGCAAGAATCGACTTGTGAAAGCCATATTAAACGCAGATATGACCATAACAGACCGCCGGTACATCGGTCATGAGGACGATACCGGCTACCACCACTACGCCATAGACGTGGCGAAATCTTATGTTTGGGAGGATTGAACATGGCAACCATTGGGCTTGATAAGCTGTATTACGCAAAGATCACAGAGGATGAAAGCGGTGAGGAAACCTACGGCACGCCGACACAGCTTGCCAAGGCTATGACAGCGGAACTTTCCATGGAGCTTGCCGAGGCAACGCTTTACGCCGACGATGGCGCGGCAGAGGGCGTGAAGGAGTTCCAGAGCGGCACGCTGACGCTCGGTATTGACGATATCGGCGTACAGGTAGCGCAGGACCTGACCGGCGCACGTATCGACTCAAACAAGGTGCTCATCTCTGCATCCGAGGACGGCGGCGAACCTGTAGCGGTTGGATTCCGTGCGAAGAAGGCGAACGGCAAGCACCGCTACTTCTGGCTGTACAAGGTGAAATTCGGCATTCCCGCGACAAACCTCACCACCAAAGGCGAGAGCATCACGTTTTCCACGCCCACGATCGAGGGAACGGTCCTGCGCAGGAACAAGCTCGACGGGCAGAGCAAGCATCCGTGGAAGGCGGAGGTGTCCGAGGATGCGACGGGTGTTGCGGCGTCGGTCATCAGCGGCTGGTACAATGAGGTGTACGAGCCGACGTTCACGCAGTGAGGGGGATAAATAAAATGGAAGAAAGATGCGCAACAATCACCATCGGCGGGCAGGAGTTTGAACTGCTTCTCACGACCAAAGCGACCAAAGAAATCGCCGCGCGATACGGGGGACTGGAGAATCTTGGCGAAAAGCTGATGCAGTCGGAGAGCTTCGAGATGGCGCTCGACGAAATCGTGTGGCTCATCACGCTGCTGGCAAATCAGCCGATCCTCATCCACAATCTGCGGGATCCGGACAAGCGGGAGCTGCTCACGACGGAGGTTGTGGAGCTGCTCACCAGTCCGTTTGACCTTGCGGCGTACAAAAACGCGATCATGGAAGCGATGTCCAAGGGGACAAAGCGGAACATAGAAAGTGTGGATGAGCCAAAAAACGCGCATATCGGGTGACGGATGATGAACTGTTCACCCGGCTTTTCTACTACGGGACGGCGCAGCTGCACCTTTCGGCTGATGAGGTGTGGCTCACGCCGTTTGGCTTCCTGCTCGATCTGTGGGAATGCCACAGGCAATTTTTGGGACTGGCGAAACCAAGGCGGGAGGTATATATCGATGAAGTTATCCCTGTGGGGGTCTGACCCGTGCTAAATGGTCCGTTTTCGGAGCAGCTTCTTTGTGAATTTTTCCTTATGCTGCTCAGCCGGGTAGAATTGTTCTAACGGTGTAGCGGCATATACACTGCAAGGAGCGACCTTCCGGGGCTGCTCCTTTTTCATACCATCAAGCGCTTTTCATCGAGAACTTAGGACGTTTTCGCCCCAAGTTCTATGTGAAAGGGCGTTTTTTCATACCATCGATAAGGAGGTGGCCGCATGAGCATTATCCCCGGCACAACACCGACGTTAACCTTGTCTCTGGATGCTGGCATAACCGGCTGCACCGCGGCGGAGTTTTGTCTCGTCTGCGAAAACGTGCGGATTTTACATAGCTTACCGGAGCTGCGGATCTCCGCGGACGGCAAGGAGGTCAGCGTTCGTCTGACACAAGTGGAAACGTTATCTCTGCCGGACAACCGCATGGCAAAGGTGCAGCTGCGCGTCCTGCTTGACGGCGCGGTTCTGGCTACCGATGTGCTTGCCGTGCCGACAAAGGAGCTTTTGCACAGGGGGGTGCTGTGAGTGAGGATCCACGCAACACTCCATGCTGAGAATCTTCTTCTGAAAACCGTTCTATCCTCCGCAAACGAACAGCTTTCCGCAAAGCTCGGCGTCTCCATCCGCGTAGGCGGCAGCTTCTCCCTTGGACACGCTCTCACATGGGACGAACAAGGACGGCTTGCTGTACAGGTGGCGGATACAGCAGAGGAGGACAACACGCTTCCCATCACCGCGGCGGCGTGCGCCAATGCGCCTTTCCGCGCGTTCTGTCCGCCGATGTATGCGACAAGCTGTCCGGAGAACGCACGCTTTCCTTTTCCGTCCTCGCTTCCCGTTCTCAGCCGCTTGCGGTCGGGATGGTGGCGAAGCTGGACGGACAGTACTACAGCATCGTTCGTGTGTCGAAGCGGATCACGGGCGGCTTTCCGGTGACGACGGCGCACTGCGAGCACATCACGTACACGCTCAACGATGAGAAATACAACCTCGTGACGTTTGTTTTCGAGGGAACGCCTGCGGCGGGTATGGCACAGCTATTGTCCGGAACGCCGTTCTCCGTGGGCGTGAACGAAGCCACGGGGCGGGTGGAATGCGCGTTCACGGATCAGAGTCCACTCAGCAGACGCTATGCCCTCATGCGGTTTATCGACGCGTGCGGGTGTGAGATCGAGTACGACGGATACAAAATCAACCTGCGCAAACACCGCGGGAGCGTAAACAGAAAGCATCTGATGGATGGCGAGAACGTGACCGACCTTGCCGTGACCGAGGACAGCCGGGAGAACACGCAGAGTTACGAGATCTCGCTCTTCAAGATGGCGGACCTGCAGGCCGGGGATGAGGTGAACATCACCTACACGCCGATGGGGGTGCATGTGGAAAAGCGCATTGTCGGGATCAGGTACGACCCGTTCTACCGCTACACGGTGCGCATCGAGGTGGGGGACTATATACCGGGCATCCTCGACACCTTGCAGGGGGCAAAAAACAAGGCGGACAGTGCGCTGAAAACGGCGCGGGACACGAAGGACGCGCTCTCTGACTACGCGAAGAAAAGCGACGTTTCCGCCTCCGTGGACACATACATCAACAGCGACGAGGGCAAGGCTTCCATTGTCGCATCCCTGTCCGGGACGTATGTCACCTCGGACGATCTGACCGGATATGTGGAGAAGACGGAGCTGTCGGCGGAGGTTGGGGCGTACATCGACACGGCGGCGGGGACGGCGAAGATCGTCGGGAATCTGACCGGGACATTCGTCAAAGAGGACGCGCTCGGAAATTATGTGCAGAAAACGGAGCTGTCTGCGGAGATTGGCGCGTACATTGACACCGCGGCAGGTACGGCGAAAATCGTCAACAATCTGTCGGGGACGTATCAGAAGAAGTCCGACATGGGCAGCTATGTCACGACCACCACGCTGAACACGTCCGTTGCGCAGTACATCGACAGCACTGCCGGTAAGGCAAAGATCATTTCCGCCTGCTACGGCACGTATGTCACCGGGAGCGACCTTGCCGGATACGCGAAAACGTCTGCGGTCACTGCCGTTGAACAGTCGGTGTCCGATGTGGAGGCGGCGATCACGCTGTCCTCGTCCTACAGCAAAAGCACGATCGGGACGAATGTCTACGCGCTCTTGCAGCTTGTCTCCAATGCGAACAGCAGCAGCATCAAGATCAAGGCGGACAAGATCGACTTTACCGGGTTTACCACCTTTGTCAAGGCATCGGATCTGGGTGCAGGCGGCACGACCACCATTGACGGCGGTAGAATTACGACCGGGAAAATATCGGCGGATCGAGTGGACATTGGCTCTCTGAAGGTGGATACTGTTTATGGGAAAAGCAGCAACACCAAAGTCGTTATGACCACGGATACAACAAGTGTATACATCGGCGCGGACTCGTTTTCGCCACAATACAACAATATTTTTCTGGCAGCATCCTCAATGATATACTTTGGTCAGAGTAGGACCAGCTGCGTTTGTGTGGATATGGCATCCGATTCACTATACAGCACATATTCCGCCTCTAAACTTGGCACGGATGCGAATCCGTGGGCAGAGATACATGGCGGCGGCGCGAAAGCCTATCACATCGTCATGAAGGATACAGTCATTCGTCCCAATGCGGCATCTACGTACAGTAACTACTCCTTGGGGACATCGACCTATCCATGGAATGCGGTATACACGAAGAAGCTGTACCTGAGCGGCACGGAACTCACCGGCGGCGGGTCGGGCGGCAATCCTACGAAGCTGTATTACAGCAGCTCGAACACCACCTATTACGTGGAGGCGACATCCGGTTATGCTCTGGTTCCGTCGCACTGCACATCATATACGCACTGGAACCTCGGCTCGGCGAGCCACTACTGGTACGACTGCTACCTTGGCTACGGCAGTACACGGATCGGATACAACACCTCGTCAAAGCTTGGTTTTTTCGGCACAACACCGGTCGCGCGGCAGACGGTGGCGTCCTCCGCGACTGTGGCGACACTCATCACCGCACTGAAAGCCTACGGGCTTATCGGATAAACAGGAAAGGAAACGATTCTCATGATAATGAAAACCCTTGTGGACGCGCTGCCGTCCATTCGCAAGATCGCCGGGCAGGATCTGTCCATGAAAACACTGTACCGCGCGAAGCGGCTGCTCGACAAGCTGGAGGCGCACTTACGCTTCTACGACGAAAAACGCACGGAGATCATGGAGCGGTGCTGCACGGTGGAGGATGGCAAGTACGTTCCGAAGCCGGATATGGCGGAAACACTGGAAGCGGACATGCGGGAGTTACTGGACATAGAAGTGGATCTGGACGGCATCCAGGCGATCCGGCTGCCCGCGGAGGAAGATATGCGTCTGTCCTATGCCGATCTCTGCGCGCTGGAAGGACTTGTGGAAATCGAATTTGAGGAGGAAACGAAATGCGCATCACGGACACTGTAAAAACGGTGACATACACGAATGGCAAGCGTGTAGCAACCATCGAACGCACCGTATCCCGCGCGGACGACGCGGAAAAACTCGGTGAACTGTACTACCGTCTGTCGGACATCTACCGACGCAAGCAGGACAGCACCAATGCGGACGAGCTTGCCGTGCTGGAGACCGACCGGAGCAAGATCGCGGCGCAGATCACGGAGTACCTTGGCTATCTGAACGGGTACGAAGACTGAGGAGGAGGAGGAATGTATGCCGAACATAAATATCACGGTGCGGGAGAAGATCGCGCACACCATTACAGACACGTGTATTGTCTGCGGCAACTCGGACTATGTGGTGGTTTTTGATTTTGACGCGGAGTGGGACGCGTATGAAGTGAAGACCGCGCGGTTCATCTGGGGCGGCACGTACACGGATGTGGCGTTCACGGGGAACGAATGCCCGGTGCCGGTGATACCGGACGCGATATCGGTGCTGGTTGGGGTATATGCCGGGGATCTGCACACCACGACTGCCGCGGCGATTGGGGTCCGGCGGTCGATATTGGGTGGAAATCCTGTTCCAGCTAAAGGCGAATTGCTTGGCTCGAATGAAATTGTGAGTGCAATCAGCACTTCAAACAAAGAACAGATTCAGGCACTCATGCAAATCGTAAACGGCGGATATGACAAGGTTCTGGCGGCAATCCATGATATGTTTGGAGAGACGGAGACTGTTCTGTGTACGGTGACACCTGCTGATATTCCGGAGGACAAGGTGCTGCTAAAGGAGCTGGAAGAGCCGATTGTCATGACGCGGAATGATTATCTCATTGAGAGAATCACCGAGAACGGTGTGACTAACGAATATGGTTATGAAAAATTGCAGCATGGCGTGTATGGCGGAAAAGTTTCCTTTGTTTTGATTGGTGTGAAACCTGCTGACGATGGTTCTAAGAATTTAGTACCGTTTAATGGGATTTGCATCGATTTATCACAGATTCCGGATGGTACCACATTGGAGGTTGTGGAGGTCAGTGTTAAGAAAATCCCGATTGAGTATGTGGATACAACGGACATAGAAAATGCAATTTACTCTATTGCAGACGAGGTTAATGATCTATGACGAATTCACTCACCGAAGCTTTTGACTACCTGAAAAATCAAATAAGTAGCATAGACAGATTCAATTCTGCCTATGTCGAACCAGAGAATAACACAAGTATGTCCGATAAATTCGGAACCATAGAATTCAAAAATAGTGGTTCGGTATTCACAACAGCATCCATAAGCTTGAGTCTCATAATAAACCCCAAAGCAAAAAACGCCTACATTGATTGCTTACCGACCCAAATGAACTATGTGTGTTTAAGAAATGCTGATGGGGATAACATTGTGCATATTACATCGGGAACAGCGGTATCCAGCAGAATCACCCTCAATGGCGTCACATATTATATAGGTGTTTCTCTCGCACCCCGAACTTTAATACTACCTGCGCGATTTTACGGATCTGCAAGATTTGCAGCCCTCTCATTCTCTTTTTGTCGGGGGCTATATCTGAATCGTTATGGTACGAATTTTATTGGTTCTGAGAGCTGGATCGTTGACTCTAACCACATAGATGAAGCATATGAAAACGCACCTGCGGTCGTTGATTTCGATTCCGGATACAATATGTCCCCTATGTACCTGAATCGTTTGTATTTATCTACCAAAACATTCGCGAATCTGGCGAACAAGCTCGGCACGGTTACGGGCGGGAAACTGTATCTGGGTACGAAAAATATAGACCGTATGACCACCGCGCAGAAAGACGCGATTACGGCTAAGGGATGGACGATTTATTGAGGTGGATAGCATGAACATAACCATCATACCGAAAAATAAGGAGGAACAATTATGATCGCTGTGGAAGTAAAACAGATGGGTACACGCAAGTCTGATGGACGGAATATGGTACAGGCGTTGATCGTTGCGGACAGCACGCCATCTCCGCTGCCAACGACAGGCGAGAACATTGTCGGGCTTGGTGCCGGGGACGTGTTCGCGCCGCTTTCGGTACTTTATGTGGTGGCGAACGTCACGCCGAAGGTGTATATCGCAAATGAGTCCGGCGTATTCGTCGGGCAGAAAGACGCGTGAGGCAGCGGACATGATTACACTGGAACGCATCTTCATAAGTCTGCTGCTGAACCGGAAGTCCGGTGGCGGTGGCAGTACCGTGTCGCTTGGAAATGTGCTCGTGCTGGTTGCCGATTTCTCAGACACGACGAGCCGTACCATTTTGCATGGAGCGTATTATGGAACCAAACGTGCCATCGTTTCCTAAATCCGAATTTCGGATCCAGACGAAAGCAATGGATTTGGTAGATTACACGCTGCGGATCACAGAAAACACGAATTACTATCCGAAATGGACACGCTCCAACCTGGTGAAGTACATTCGTGATACCGCGGTGGAAATTCTCCAATCCATCATTTTCGCAAACTCTATCCGCGCGGGTGGTGTAGCACCGTGCCCGGAGAGAGCTGCCATGCAAGAAAAGGCTATTCGGTTGTGCTCGTACCTTGCGGCTCTGATTGATCTCTCCGAGACATCCGGTCGCATTAACGCCCGCCAGCGTCAGTTTTGGGGCACCAAAGTCAACGATGTGAAAAACATGACGCGCGCCTGGGCTGACAACGAGCACAAATAAAAATAGCAGCGAATGTCCTGTAGGATCCTGCTGTGAACGTGTGGACTCGCTCTCCCAGTTCTGCTTCAACGGTTTGCTACGTGAACACGAATGGCAACCTCAACACGAACAGCCCCACGAACAACAACTCGGCGCGCCCCGATCTGCGAATCAGTGAAACCTATCAGCACTGCACCCGGTATTCAGGTATCGGGTGTTTTGGCTGTGAAGAGCATCGCAAAGGAGGACATTTGCTATCCTGACAAGGATGAATACACAGCGTCGTCTGCGTTGACTTCCAAAGCCAGCGCAGAAAAAGCGGCGTTCCCTCTTTTTTCCTATACCCTTATACAATGAAACTCTACGAAAAACTTTATCAACCAGAGGCACTGAACAAGGCTTTCAACCGCGCCATGCGTGGGCATCGCAACGAAACAGAACACGCCATGTATGAGGCGAACAAAATTGAGGCGATAGACTACATAAGCACATCGCTGATGCGCAGAAGCTATTCACCGCAACCGCTTCGCATGTTTGAGGTATTCGAGCCAAAGCGGAGAATTGTACAAGCTCCTTCCGTGATGGACAAGATCGTCCAGAACGCGCTTATGGATGAGGTTCTGTACGACGCTCTCACGAAGCCGTTCATCCGCGACAGCTATTCCGGTATGAAAGGTTCCGGTACACACGATGGGCTGAATCGTCTGAAGCAGTTTATGGCGGAGGCATGGCAGAAACATGGTGCGGGTTGCTGGGTACTCAAGGCCGATGTGCATCACTTCTTTGACTCGATCAATCAGGAAGATGTAATGCGCCGCGCGAGCCGGTACATCAACGACGATGACGTTGTTGATCTGCTATGGAAGTACATCCGGCTTTGTCCGCGCGGGCTTCCGCTTGGGTTACGCACCTCTCAGCCTTTGGCGAATCTTGAACTCTGCTGGATGGATCACATGATAAAAGAAAAATACCATTGCAAATGGTACGGACGCTATATGGACGACTTTTATGTGATACAGCCGGACAAGGAATTTTTGAAGCAGCTGCGTCGGAACCTGGAAGCGGAACTCGCTGTGATCGATCTGAAGCTGAACAACAAAACGCAGATCTTCCCTATCCGGCATGGGATCGATTTTCTTGGTTTTCGCACCTATGCGTCTGACAGCGGGAAAATCATCCGTCAGCTTCGACGGCAGAACAAAAAGAACATTGTGCGAAAAATCAGACACTACGCGCAGGAATATCGTGACAGCAAACTGTCTGCTGATAAATTACAGAGGCAGTATCAATCATGGAGAGCGCATGCCGGACACGGTAACTGCCGTAGTCTGATTATGGCGCACGACGCGGAAATCAAAAACATATTGAAAGGTGGTATGACAAATGAGTCAGCCGATTACCAATCTCGGCAAGGATGACCTGATATGTATCCGCGAGACAATCGCGGGGACGGAGACCGACGTACTGCTGAGAATCCTATGCACACCGGAGACAAACCCCTACGGCAATTACTATTTCGTCGTTCGGGAGTACGCGACGGGAACAGGAGCGGGTGAGTCAAATTTCAGGTATAACAACTCAAATACTGAAGTAAACTACGAAAACTCATTACTTGACCAATTCATGACCGGAGAGTATTCCGGAAGACTTAGCGCGGAAACGCTTGCCTGTATCGCAACTTCATCGGTTATCTGCTACAATTTAGCGGAAACTGCCAGCTATACGCTTGCGCGAAAGATTTTTGCATTATCAAACAAGGAACTGCACGGTGACTACTCCAATGACGAATCCGTCGATCTCGGATATTTCACAAATAACACCTCACGCATTACCAAAAATAAAGCTGGAAATGCTGTGCACGTGTGGACTCGCTCTCCCAGTTCTGCTTCTACGGTTTGCTACGTGTACACGAATGGCAGCCTCTACACGGTCAGCCCCACGAACTTCTACTCGGCGCGCCCCGCTTTCAATCTTCTCTCTTCTTGTCTTGTAGCTACCGTCGCCGTTGGCGACGGTAGCTACAACCTTATCACGAGCGCAGATATACCCGCTCGTAAAGCCGGGTTCACTTCGTCGCTCGGAGATACGGAGACACGCCCCGAACAAATCAAGGTTGAGTGCGATACTGTGTGCGAGGGTACTCTTTCTGTTGCAGTTTGCAACAACTACAATGACGAAACACCTACATGGGAGTCTACCACGCTCGGTACAACACATGATTTTGCGAATCAAACGAAAACTGCTGACAAATGGGGTGTGGGTGTCAAGATAGAGGCAGAAAGCGAAAGCAACATTATCCTGTATGAACCTGTTGCACTTGTACTCTGCGAAGAGGCAAAGGAGGAAACCGCATGAGGCTGAACGAATATGTAAACAAACAACGCAAGAACCTTGAAGCGGAATCTCAGAAGTGCGAAACCGCACGTAATGTTCTTGCCGCCGCAACCGG
>USGH01000063.1 GCA_900554225.1 uncultured Eubacteriales bacterium
TCCGTCACGCATATGGAGATGCTACCCATAACGTCTACGCGTATCTTCTGGACGGCGGCGCGATCGCCCGTTTTTCGGATGCCGGGGAGCCGCACGGTACTGCCGGAATGCCTGCGCTGAACGTATTGAAAATGGCGGGAGCAACGGATCTGTGCGTGGTCGTCACCCGATACTTTGGCGGGATCCTGCTCGGTGCCGGCGGACTGGTGCGGGCATATTCCCAAACGGCAAAACTGGCGGTCGATGCGGCAGGATTTGCGGTATATGTCCCCTATGTGCTTGCGGAATGCGATTGCGGATATGCCGATTACCAGAAGCTGACCGCATATTTTCCAAAATGGAACGCCGCCGAGGAGGATGCCGTATTTGCCGAGGAGGTTCGTGTGCGGCTGTCTGTCCCGGCGGAAAAAGCGGATGATCTGTATCGGAAAATCGCGGAAGCGACGGGCGGCAGAGCAAAGGTGACGGAGACGGGCAGGGAGGAACGGCTCACTCCCGTGGCAAACGAATAGACAAAGGGCAGGTTTCGTACAGCAGCGATGCCTGCTTTCTCTGTATCCCGCATTTTTTATGGCTGTTTTTCCATTTTCCATATATCGCGGAGCACATGACGGCAGAATCGTCGGATTTCTGTGATGCGGAGATGGAAAGGAGGCGAAAAAAGTAAAAAAGAAGAAAGCAGCGTATATTATAGATGCGCTTGGTGTTCCGGCGAAAAAAAGGAGGACGGTGTATGGCGTGTGTGCGGGAACTGTTTTATGAAAGAGAACGGCAGACTCTGTCTCCGTATGCCTTTTTGTGCGAGAACACACGCGGCAGAGAGGTGCCCATCCCGCCCTGTCCCATGCGCACGGATTTTCAGCGCGACCGGGATCGGATCCTCCACTGCAAATCGTTCCGCAGACTGATGCACAAGACGCAGGTCTTTCTTCTCCCCGCCGACGAGCATTACCGCACGAGACTGACCCATACGCTGGAGGTCGCCCAGATCGCACGGATCATTGCACGTGCCCTGCTGCTCAACGAGGATCTCTGTGAGGCGGCGGCACTCGGTCACGATCTCGGTCATACACCGTTCGGACACTGCGGCGAGGAGGTCATGCGCGCGCTCTATTCCCCGGATTTTGCCCATTATCGGCAGAGTCTGCGTGTGGTAGAGGTGCTGGAAAACGGCGGCGCGGGACTGAATCTCACCTGGGAGGTGCGCGACGCGATCGTCAACCATACCGGCGAGCATATGGCATCCACCAGAGAAGGTGTGATCGTCAAATACGCAGACCGGATCGCCTATATCAACCACGACATCGACGATGCCTGCCGTGCCGGGATCCTCAGGGTCTCGGATATACCGCGGGAATTGTGTGAGATCCTCGGCAATACGCACAGCGAACGGATCAGTCGTATGGTCTCCTCCGTAATCGAAAACGGAGCGGAGCGAATCGCCATGACCGGAGAGGTCGGAGAAGCGACCACGGCTCTGCGGCAGTTTCTTTTCGAACGGGTGTATTACAATCCGGCGGCGAAAAAGGAAGAGTGTAAGGCAAAGGCTCTCCTTGCGTCCTTATTCGACTATTTCTGTAAGTATCCCGCAAAAATGCCGGAATTCTACAGAAACCGGATCGAGACGGACGGTACGGAACGCTGTGTGTGCGATTACATTTCCGGCATGACGGACCGATACGCGATCGACCTGTACGAAGAATTGTTTATCCCCAAGGTGTGGAGCGGTACGAGCGGCACATGAACTGCCGACGGAAAAATACGACAGGAGCAAAAGGTGTAAAAAGTGATCCCATCCTCCGTGATTGAAGATATTCGGGCGCGCTGCGACATTGAGACGATCATCCAGAGCTACGTGACGCTGCGCAAGACCGGAACAAATGAAAAAGGACTCTGCCCATTCCACAGTGAGCGTACACCGTCGTTCACGGTCTATCCGGCGACGCAAAGCTTTTACTGCTTCGGATGCGGTGCGGGCGGCGACGTGATCACGTTCATCATGAAGATCGAGAATCTCGATTATCGGGGGGCTGTGGAATTTCTCGCCGAAAAAGCGGGGATCGCCTTGCCTGCATGGGACGGGAGCGAGCTTGTGAAGGAGGGCGTCTCCCGGAAACGGATCCTGGAGATGAATCTGGAGGCGGCGCGCTTCTACCGCAGTATGCTCTTTGATGAAAAGATCGGCGCGCCCGGACGGGAGTATTTTTTTGAGAAGCGGGGGCTGTCTCCGGCAACGATCCGCCATTTCGGACTCGGATATGCGCCGCCCTACGGTTCCATGACCCTGCAGTACATGAAGAGCCGCGGATTTACTGAAGAAGAGCTGCGGGAAGGCTATTTCTGCGGCAAAAACGAGCGGGGCTATTACGATTACTTCCGTGGACGGGTGATGTATCCGATTATCGATGTGTCCGGCAACGTGATCGCGTTTGGCGGCAGGGTGCTGGGGGACGAAAAACCAAAGTATTTGAATACCTCGGACACGCCCGCGTTCAAAAAAAGCCGGAACCTATTTGCCTTAAACTATGCGAAAAATCACTGCGAAAACGGCTTTATCCTGTGCGAGGGCTATATGGACGTAATCGCGCTCCATGCCGCCGGATTTGAGAACGCTGTGGCGGGGCTGGGGACTGCGTTTGGCGATGAACAGGCGCGGATCCTCAAAAAATACAGCGACAGCGTCACCCTGTGCTACGACAGCGATGAAGCCGGTCAAAAAGCGACCGCGCGCACGATCCCCATCCTCGAAAAGGCGGGATTGACCGTGCGGATGCTGCGTCTGCCGGAGGGAAAGGACCCGGACGAATTTATCAAAAAGAACGGAGCGGACGCGTTTCGTGCCGTGATAGAGGGCAGCCGGAGCAAATTCGACTACATATTGGAGAGCGTGCGGGGGAAATATACCCTTGACGATACCGAGGAAAAGCTCCGTGCCATCGGGGAGGTCTGCAGTTATATTGCCGGGGTGTATACCCAGGTCGAGCGGGATCTCTATATTGCACGTGCAGCGCAGGCATTCTCCGTGGATCCGAAAAGTGTACGCGGCGATGTGGAGGCACAGAGACGGCGCAACAATCGGGCAAACGACAAAAAACGGCGCGAGGAACTGATCCGTGTGACCGCAGGACTCTCTGACAGAGTCAATCCCGATTATGCCAAACAGCCGAGAGCGGCGCGTATGGAGGAGGAGGTGCTCGGTATGCTCCTGCTCCACCCGGAATACATGACCCTCGCCGAACGGGAATCGCTTCTGAACGAGGAGATGTTCCCGACCGCGCTTGGCAAACGGATCTATACGTGGATGAAAGCCCGTCTGCCGGAGGAACCGGTGACCATCAGCTACATGGGTGAGGATTTCACACCGGAGGAGATCGGACGTGCGGCAAAAATGCTTGCCGGTCGGAGCGAGCTTGCCGGAAATGACGAGAAAACCTTTCGCACATATGCCGCATCTCTGCGGGAAAGTGCGCGGGAGAACAGTGCCGATGCCTCTCTTGAGGATATTATCCATCGGAAAAGAGAACAGAGAAAGCCCTGAACCGCATTCCGTGCCCGGTCATCGGAGCGGGAATGCGCTATGGAGGAAAACAGAGCTTTTTTGGGAAAACGCCGATGCATGGCTGTTTTTGCGACAGAAGCTCATATTGTCGGGTTTGCCGGCGCAAAAACAAGAATGATAACGCGTATCCTTAGAATAAAACAGGGGATTTTGGAAAAATGGAAAACGACAAGAAAATGGACATGCAGGGGCTGATCGAAAAAGGAAAGTCGAGCGGCTCCCTGTCGAACAGCGATATTCTGGAGGCAGTGGAGTATTCCGGCTTCGATATGGGACAGATCGATAAGGTCTATGAGGTCCTGGAAAACAGCGGTATCGAGGTCACGAACAACTACATGGACGACAGCGACGATGAGTATGGCGACATGGATCGCAGTGCAGAGGTGGACGACAACGAGGATATCGACAAATTCCTTGCGGAAGAGGGCGTTGCCGTAGACGACCCGGTGCGGATGTACCTGAAGGACATCGGCAAGATCCCGCTGCTCGATTCCGATCGGGAGCTGTATCTCGCCGAGCGGATCGCGGAGGGCGACGAGGCAGCAAAGAATGAGCTGGTGGAGGCAAACCTCCGTCTCGTGGTCAGCATCGCGAAAAAGTATGTCGGCAAGGGTATGTACTTCCTCGATCTCATTCAGGAGGGCAATCTCGGGCTGATCAAGGCGGTGGAAAAATTCGACCACACCAAGGGCTACAAATTCTCCACCTATGCGACTTGGTGGATCCGGCAGGCGATCACCCGCGCCATCGCGGATCAGGCAAGAACGATCCGGGTTCCGGTCCATATGGTAGAGACCATTCATCGGGTATCGCGCTGCTCCCGTCAGCTTCTGCAGGAGCTGGGCAGAGAAGCGACTGTGGACGAGATCGCGGAACGGCTCGGCATGAGCGCGGACAAGATCCGTGAGATCATGAAGGCGGCGCAGGATCCCGTGTCTCTGGAAACCCCGATCGGTGAAGAGGACGACAGCCACCTGGGCGATTTCATTCCGGATGATTCCTCTCCGACGCCGGCAGAAGCGGTCTCTTATCAGCTTTTGCGGGAACAGCTCAACAAGGTTCTCCATACGCTGACACCCCGTGAGGAAATGGTCATCAAGCTCCGGTTCGGTCTGGAGGATGGCAGAACCCGCACCCTGGAGGAGGTCGGCAAGGAATTCAATATCACCCGTGAACGGATCCGCCAGATTGAGGCAAAGGCACTGCGCAAGCTCAGACACCAGAGCCGCTCAAAGATCCTGCGCGGATTCCTGAACGACATCAACTGATCAAAAATAGAAAATAGGGAAGTGCTGACTGCAATCGCCGCGGTACAAAAAAACAGCCGATCCGTCTGCTGACGATAGCGGATGCTTGCAGCGCAGCCCGAAAAACGCCATTCCTGTCGGGAAATCGCGTCCGACAGCGAAAAATGAAGCAGGGCGAAAAAAGGAGTCGAGAGTACCAAATCCAAAAAAGCGAAATTTACATTGCGGCGTATGCCGGTATGGTGAACATATGAAATATCAGAATCACGAAGACGACTACAGGGATGGGCTGTATACAGACGACGACATTCTCGGGGACGAATCGCTTGTGGGCGAATATGACGAGGATTCCGGTGCGGAAGATGGCGGCGATACCGATCCGGAACGCACAGACTACATCGGGAACACAGGCGCGGAGGAATCCGATCTGGAGGCCTTGGAGGAAGAAGCGCGCGCGGCCGGGGACTTCCGGGAGGACGGACTGGATACAGATGAGCTGGAGGAGATCGAAAACGAGGTCGAGAGCTTTGAAACACCGGAGGACATGGTCAAGGCACTCTCACAGGAGGGTCTTGCCGTAGACGATCCGGTGCGGATGTATCTGAAGGAGATCGGTCAGATCCCATTGCTGCGCCAGGAGGAAGAGACCGCGCTTGCCATCCGTATGGAAAACGGAGACGAGGAGGCAAAGCAGAAGATCGTGGAAGCGAATCTGCGCCTGGTCGTGTCGATAGCCAAACGGTATGTCGGCAAAGGAATGTTTTTCCTGGATCTCATCCAGGAGGGCAATCTCGGGCTGATCAAGGCGGTGGACAAATTCGACCATACGCGCGGCTACAAATTCTCGACCTATGCCACCTGGTGGATCCGACAGGCGATCACCCGGTCCATTGCGGATCAGGCGCGCACCATCCGGATCCCGGTACATATGGTGGAAACGATTCACAAGGTATCGCGCAGCCAGAGAGAATTGCTCCAGAAGATCGGCAGAGACCCGACCTGTGAGGAGGTTGCGGCGGATATCGGCATGGCGGCGGGCAAGGTGGCGGAGATCATGAAGCTCTCGCAGGATCCTGTGTCGTTGGAAACCCCGATCGGGGAATCGGACGACAGCCATCTCGGTGATTTTATCCCGGACGATGAGTCGGTCGCACCGGCGGAGGCAGCTACATTCCAGATGCTGCGCGAACAGCTCTCGGAGGTTCTGCATACCTTAACGCCGCGCGAGGAAATGGTACTCCGGCTTCGTTTTGGACTGGACGACGGAAAGACACACACACTGGAGGAGGTTGGACAGACCTTCAACATCACCCGGGAACGGATCCGCCAGATCGAGGCAAAAGCACTGCGCAAGCTCCGTCATCCCAGCCGCAGCCGCAACCTGAAGGATTATCTTGAATAAAATCTGCCGCGGGAACGGTATTTCTACCATTTCGCCTGCCGACAGGCGAAAAAATCGCAATTCCACGAAAGTTTAGTGCTATTTTCTATTTTTTCGCCGTGCGATTTGTGTGGAATGGACAATGAAATCGGCAATGCGCACAAGATTTTACGACGAAATTTGGTGTTGTTGCTATAAAGAATGCTCCACAGGCAAAACCTGTGCGCAAAAAAACACGATTTTTTCATCAGAAACAACACAAAAATCCCTTGACAGATTCGCTCTTTTCGTGTACAATATTCTAAGAATTACTGATTCGCTTCTAAATGGGCGCACGGCATCCGAAAAACGGCAAAACGGCGGACGCGCAGCTCATAATCTATGAGGAGGATTCCTAAATGAAGAAAAAGCTCTTAAGCCTTCTGCTTGCCGGTCTGATGCTGTCGTCCGGTCTGCTCACCGGCTGCTCTTCCAACACCAATGGTGATGAGACTGTGGCAGCAACCGCCGATACAGAAGAATCTGCACGTGTTTCCATGACCCTGACGCTCTGGGCACCTACGTCCGACAAGACCACCGAAGAAGCGATCCTCGCCGTACAGGACGCAGTCAACGAGATCACCCAGGCAAAATTTGATACTTCTATCGAGCTGCACCTCATTCCGCAGGACGAATACCAGGCTGCCATCGACGCACGCATGGACGAAATCGCCAAGCTGAAGGAAGAAGAAGAGCTCGCAGCCGAACAGAAGCGTGAAGAAGCCAAGGCGGCGAAGGAAGCCAACCAGGAGACCGAAACCGATACCACCGAATCGGACACCACGCCCACCGAAGACGAAACCTATGTCAACGAATTGGGTATCACGCTTGTCAAGTATCCGGAGGTAGAACCCCAGCAGATGGACATCTTCCTCGTGCAGGGCTACGAGAATTACCTCAACTACATCGAAGAGGGTCTGATCCAGCAGCTTGATACCGAACTGAGCGGTACCTCCAAGAAGCTGAAGACCTATATTTATCCGACATTCCTGACTCTGGCAAACCAGAAGGGTACCTACGCCATTCCGAACAACCACCCGGTTGGAGAATATGAGTACCTGCTTGTCAACAAGGAGCTTGTCGAACAGTACGATTACGACATCGCCGATCTGAACACGCTGATCAAATGTGAAGGCTTTATCGATGACATCGGTTACCAGAATCTCGACGGCGTGGTTCCGCTGCTCGATTGGTACGACGCGTCCGGTATGGTTTACTGGTCCATCGACGGCAACTGGTCTCTGCTCGGCTCCCAGATCACAAGCACCGTGGATTATAACGTGAAGTGCGCCCCGAAGAGCCTGATCAGCACCCCGGTGTACACGAACACGTTGCTCATGATGAAGCGTCTGGATGAAAAGGGCTACATCGGCGACGGTACGCTCAAGGACGGTGAAAAATTTGCAGTAGGCATCGTCAAGGGCGACGGCTCTGTGGCAGCACAGTATGAAGACGAATACTACGTACAGATCTACACCAAGCCGATGGCAGACGCGGAAGATATGTTCGGCAATATGTTCGCCGTCAGCACCTACTCCAAGAGTCTCTCCCGCTCCATGGAAATCATCACCTATCTGAACACCGAGACGAATCTCCGCACGGTATTGCAGTATGGTGCGGAAGGCATCCACTGGCAGATCGATCCGGATAACGAAAATACCATTCAGGTGCTTTCGAATGATTATCAGATGGATATCAACGCAACCGGCAACGTCTATATGACCTATCCGGCACCGGGCAAGACCCTTGATGATTGGGCAGTTGGCAAGCAGCAGAACCTCGATTCCATGGTCACCCCGTACCTCACCTTTGAAGGCTACATCACCGACGAAAACAAGTCCCTGATGGAAGATCTTGCAAAGCTGTCTGCGGAATACAAGGAAAAGATCGACAATATGACCGCTGCGGAGTTGGAAGAGAACCTCTCCCAGATGAAGAAGGATCTCAAGAACGATGCGACCATGACCGCCGTTCTCGATATCAAGGACGATGCTATTGGTCCGGTGAAGGTGTATAACAACTACTTCGCTGAAACCTATCCGGGCTGAGCAACGTAAATCTCCCCTATAGTACCTGATAATGAAAATGCTCCCCTTTTGTTGGACAGTACGGTATGCTTACCGAAATGGAAACCAACGGAAGGGGGCATTTTTGTGCGCAAAGCGGAGCTGGAAGCCGCCCATACGCATATACCGGTCGTTCCACGCATATCTTTTCTGGAATACAGAAAAAGGAGGTAGCGTAATGCTGTGTACCATGCGGGACCTGGAAGCAAAAGATGTTGTGAATGTCTGCTCCGGCACCAAGCTTGGGCGCGTGTGCGATCTGGAGGTGGATACGGGTTGCGGAAAGATTACGGCAATACTGGTTCTGGAAGGTCTGGGCGGATTCTGGCAGAGTCGGGGAGAAGCACTCCGGATACCGTGGGAAAATGTACGCTGTGTCGGTGAGGATGCGATTCTGGTGGAGGTGCAGCGCGAGATACCGGACTGCACGCGGCGCAGGTGCAGATTCTTCTTTGGCTGAATCCCGCAGATCAGTCGTTGGAGAAGGAGCATACGATCGGGAAAACACCGCAATGCATGCCTGTAAGATCACAGGCAGAATACAACGCAGAAATGTAAATTCTTTGTGAATATCGGAATCGGTATTGTGTTTTGATGAATCTTATGCTATAATAGTCGTACATGCGGCAAAATCTGCATGAAGTCACACATGCGCATGACGAGTCTGTCGGTTCCTGCCTACAGGTGGGTGTATCAGATTCATGCGGCATGGTGGAAAAAACCGAAGGAGGACATAAAAATGTCTATTGTTTCCATTAAGCAGCTTCTCGAAGCCGGCGTTCATTTCGGTCACCACACCAGACGCTGGAACCCTAAGATGGCGGAGTACATCTTCACCGAAAGAAACGGTATCTACATCATCGACCTGCAGAAGACCATCAAGAAATTCGAAGAAGCATATATGTTTGTTCGTGACACCGCTGCTGAGGGTGGCTCTGTTCTGTTCGTTGGTACGAAGAAGCAGGCTGCGGATGCGATCCGTGAAGAAGCAGAACGCTGCGGTATGTACTATGTAAACGTCAGATGGCTCGGCGGTATGCTCACCAACTACAAGACCATCAAGATGTCTATCGAAAGACTCCGTTCTCTCGAAAAGATGCAGGAAGACGGCACCTTCGATATGCTTCCGAAGAAGGAAGTTGCCGCTCTCCAGAAGGAAATGTTCAACCTCGAAAAGAACCTCGGCGGTATCAAGAACATGAAGGGGCTGCCCTCCGCTGTGTTCATCGTGGATCCGAGAAAGGAACACAACGCCGTTCTCGAAGCAAAGAAGCTTGGTATCCCGGTTGTTGCTATCGTTGATACCAACTGTGACCCGGACGACGCCGACTACGTGATCCCCGGCAACGACGACGCGATCCGTGCGATCCGCCTGATCTCTTCCGTAATCGCTGATGCCGTTCTCGAAGGCAAGCAGGGCGAACAGCTGAATGAAGCAGAAGCGGAAATCACTGCTGCGGAAGCCGAAGAAGACGCTGAACCGGCAAAGTTCTGAGATAACGATAAAAACGGAGGATATAGAAATGGCTGCTATTACCGCAAAAATGGTAAATGAACTGCGCGCTAAGACCGGCGTGGGTATGATGGACTGCAAAAAGGCACTCGTGGAATCCAACGGCGATTTCGACGAAGCCATCAAGATCTTACGCGAAAAGGGTCTCGGCAAGGCAGATAAGAAGGCTGGCAGAATCGCTGCGGAAGGTGTCGTTGACATCATGACCGAGGGCGACATCTCCGCCATCATCGAAGTAAATGCAGAAACCGACTTTGTCGCAAAGAACGAAACCTTCAAAAATTTCGTCCGCGGCATTCTCAAGGTCATCGTGGAAAACAAGCCGGCTGACATCGACGCGCTCAAGGCTCTCCGTTACGATGCGGACTTTGACACCGTTGAAGCCAAGCTGAAGGATATGATCTACACCATCGGCGAGAACATGAACATCCGTCGCTTCCAGATCGTGGAAGGCGTTTGCAGCACCTACATCCACGGCAACGGTATGGCTGGTGTTATCGTAAAGTTCAATGCCTGCCCGTGCCTCCTCGAAAAGGACGCATTCAAGGAAATGGCAAAGAACGTCGCTCTCCAGATTGCTGCTGGTACGCCGCCGACATACGTGACCAGAGAAGAAGTACCGGAATCCGTGCTTGCTGAGGAAAAGGAAATCCTCATGGCGCAGATCAAGAACGATGAAAAGAACGCGAAGAAGCCCGATGCCATCATCGAAAAGATGGTTCACGGCAGACTCGACAAGTTCTATGAAAAGAACTGCCTCGTAGAACAGCAGTACGTTAAGGATGACAGCATCACTGTAGGCAAGTACATCGAGCAGTGCGCTAAGGAGCTTGGTTCCGACATCTCCGTAGCAAGCTTTGTGCTCTACGAAAAGGGCGAAGGTCTCGAAAAGAGAGAGGACGATTTCGCGGAAGAGATCGCCAAGCTGACCGGTCAGCAGTAATTGGATCTGCTAATACAACAAGAAAATCCCGTCGTTTTCAAAAAAATGGCGGGATTTTTTACCGATTTAACAAAATGTCTATTTACAAATCGGCTTTTTTACGGTACAATATGGGTAACAATGAGAAAAGGATGGGATTCCTATGTGTGACAACCAACCCGCCTACAAACGCGTCCTTCTGAAGCTGTCCGGAGAAGCCCTGGCGAAGAAGGAAACGCGCGTGATCGACGGAGAAAAAAAGACGGAGCTTGTCTCTATCTTTGATGAAAATAAGGTGGCGGAGATTGCGTCTGCCGTAAAGAGCTGTATCGACAGCGGCGTACAGGTCGCGATCGTGATCGGTGCCGGAAACATCTGGCGCGGTAAGCTCGGAGAAGGCGTGGACCGCGCAAGAGCAGATCATATGGGAATGCTCGCTACCACGATCAATTGTCTGCGTTTTTCCGATGCGCTTGAAAAGCTCGGTATCCGCGCACACGTGATGACACCGGTTTCCATGGAAGCGTTCGCGGAACCGTTCCAGTATCGCCGTGCCATCGACGATTTGGAAGCCGGCGAACCGGTGATTTTTGCGTGTGGGATCGGCATTCCGTTTGTCTCCACCGATACGGCGACCGTAGTGCGCGCGGCGGAGATCCATGCCGATGTGATCCTCATGGCAAAGAACATCGACGGCGTGTACGATAAGGATCCGCGCAAATTCCCCGACGCAAAGAAATTCCGCACGGTATCGTATGCGTACTGTCTCGAAAAGAAGCTTGCCGCAACCGATATTTCCTCGTCGG
>USGH01000064.1 GCA_900554225.1 uncultured Eubacteriales bacterium
GTGGACGGAAATGATTTTTCTTCTGCTGGGGAGGCTTCTGTCGAGGTAAAAAAGCGTCTCAGGCAGCTCGGTTTCCCACCGGAGATAATCCGGCGCGTTGCTATTGCAATGTACGAGGGGGAGATCAATATGGTCATCCACGCATCCGGCGGCGTCGCGGACGTCTCGGTCACGGATGACTACATAGAGCTTGTGCTGGCGGATCACGGTCCCGGTATCCCCGACGTCGATCTCGCCATGCAGGAGGGCTACTCCACCGCCAGAGAAAATATCCGGGCACTCGGCTTCGGCGCGGGTATGGGACTCCCCAACATGAAAAAATATACCGACTACATGCACATCGACACCACCGTCGGCGTAGGCACCACGGTGACGATGCGCGTCGATATTTAGCGGGGGGGACGAGGGGATACGGGGGGATACGGTCGCTTTTGAAAAAGCTCCGCAAAACTTTTGTGAAATAGGAGACAGGGATTTTGTCTGTGCGGGTCTGATTTTTGACTGTGCGGCTACGGATTGTATGGTTTAAGAGTGTTTGGGCTATATCGCTTGATGGCTTAGGCTGTATGAGACTGCGCTATCGTAGGGGGTCGGGATTCTGTATCGCTCTTTACCGGGTGGTAGAGTTTCGGCGCACTGGAATTTCGGCTCCTGCGGATCACTGCCCACTCCCAATTCCCCACTCCTTTCCCCCTCTCGTTTCTTGTCCGGATTTCGCCTTACGAAACAAATTCGGAGGTGAATCCCTTGCCAAATCAGGAATACAAGCATTCTGTCTCCCTCGACGTGACGAAATGCAAGGGCTGCACCACCTGTTTGAAGCGGTGTCCGACCGAAGCGATCCGCATTCGTGACGGTCACGCCGTGATTCATTCCGCGCGCTGCATCGACTGCGGCGAATGTATCCGGCTTTGCAGCTACAAGGCAAAAAAAGCCACGCACGACAGCTTAGACAGACTATCCGATTACAACTATCGCATTGCCCTGCCCGCGCCCGCCCTGTATGGGCAGTTTGACAACATGGAAAATATCGGCTATATCCTTGCCGGACTACGGAAAATGGGATTCGATATGGTCTATGAGGTCGCGCGCGCGGCGGAGCTTGTCTCGGCGTACACACGCTTCTATCTGCACCGGGAGGATATTCCGCGTCCCGTCATCAGCTCCGCCTGTCCGGTCATCACGCGGATCATCGGCATGAATTTCCCCATGCTCGGTGAGAACATCATCCCACTCCTGCCGCCCATTGAGATCGCCGCCGATCTTGCCCGGAAGCAGGCGATGGCAGAGCATCCCGAACTGTCCCCCGCGGACATCGGCGTGTTCTTCATCTCCCCCTGCCCCGCGAAGGTCAGCTATGTCAAGAACGGCTTTGCGGGAGAGCGGAACCATATCGACTGTGTACTCTCTGTCCGAGACGTATATTTCGCGCTCATCGATATCATGAAGCACCTGCCAGAGCCGTCCGAGACCACGGAAGCCGGTATGATCGGCATCGGCTGGGCGTCCTGCGGCGGGGAAGCCTCTGCGATCTTCAATGAGCATTATCTGGCGGCGGACGGCATCGAAAACTGCATCCGCGTCCTCGAACAGATCGACAACGAGACCATCTCGGACCTCGATTACGTGGAGCTGAACGCGTGCAACGGCGGTTGTGTCGGCGGCGTGATGACGGTAGCCAATCCGTATATCGCACAGGCACGGCTCCAATCGCTGAAACGATACCTGCCCGTATCGCCGAACCGCCCGAAAATCGACGACTATATCCCGGAGAACGCCTTTTCCCCGGAGGTCGTCCAGTACAATCCGTACAATCTCCTCTCCGACGACAGAGCAGAGGCAATGCGCATGATGAGCGATATTGAAGCCATCTGCGGCGATCTGCCCGGACTGGACTGCGGCTCCTGCGGCGCACCAACCTGTATGGCGTTCGCGGAGGACATCGTCAAGGGCGAAACCAACGCGGACGAATGTACCGTCACCATGCGGATGATCTTCCACGATTACCTTCTGAAACGACGGGAAGCGCACGAAATCAATCCGCTTAAAAAATGGATGGCTCCCGAATGGCGGAATCACGACGACGGAAGCGATCCCGAAAAGGAGGATCACAGCGATGGCTGATCTCACCCCGCTTGTCTCCGCACTCTCGCTCCGAAAGCTCTGCGGTAAGGATACCGTCACCTACCATGGCGTGTATGCCGGAGATCTTCTGAGCCGCGCCATGAGCCACGTGAAAGCCGGCAACCTCTGGATCACCATCATGAATAACATGAACGTGATCGCAGTCGCCAGCCTGACCGAAGCCGCCGCCGTGCTCCTTGCCGAGGGCGTCTCTCTCCCCATAGAGGTCCAAAAAGCCGCAGAGGAAGAGGGCATCACCGTCTGGCAGTCCGATGCAGACGTGTACCATATCTGCCAGGCAATCGCAAAAGAAAATCCTACCTTATAATCACCCCCCCACCCCCCGTCTCCAAAAAACTATATCAAGCAATCCCTCCCCGTAGAGTGCGGATGCTCCCGCAGCCGCTCGCGAACGATCTTCTCAGGGAACGGATCGCTCACATTGGGAAGCAATCGGACTTGCACAAACTCCACCCAAATCCATCCCCAGTATAAAAGTTTTGCGGAGCTTTTTCAAAAGCGACCGTCTCCCCCCGTCTCCCAAAATGCGTCCCCCCAAGGAGGTGCAGGATTTTGAGATATAGCTATGATCTGCATTTGCATTCGTGCCTGTCGCCCTGCGGGGATGACGACATGACACCGGGGAATATCGCACAGATGGCGGCTGTCAACGGATTGGCAATCGCCGCGCTGACCGACCACAATTCCACACGCAATTGCCCCGCGTTTTTCGCATTGGCAAAGCGGTGCGGCGTGGTTCCGGTCGCCGGCATGGAGCTGACCACCGCGGAGGACGTGCATCTCGTGTGCCTCTTCCCCACACTGGATTCCGCTATGGCGTTCGGTGCCACGGTGGAAGAACGGCGCGTGCGCGTAAAGAATAAGCCCGCCATCTTCGGACGACAGGTGATCCGCGATGAAAACGACGAAGAATGCGGTGAGGAGGAATTTCTCTTGCTCAACGCAACCACGATCGATATTCCTACCGCGGTTTCGCTGGCGTATGCCCACGGCGGCGTCTGCTTCCCCGCTCATATCGATCGCCCGTCCAATGGCATCGTCGCCGTGCTCGGTACCTTTCCCTCCGACGTCCCCTTTACCGCCTTTGAGCTGCACGCGGATGACGCCCTCGCAGACTGCCGTATGCGCTTTCCGCATATCCGCGCGCTGCCGCACGTCACCAATTCCGACGCGCACTACCTGTGGGATATGCACGAGGGCGACCATACCATCGAGCTGCCCGTGGACGACACAAATTACTCCGCACAAAACGTCCGCGACGCGCTGATACGGGTCCTGCGACAGGAGGTGTAACCGCATAGTATGGATGAATTTTCCCTCTATATTCTCGATATTACCATGAACTCCGTCCGGGCGGGCGCGTCTCAGATCGGGATCACCCTGCGCGAGGACGGCGATTGGCTCTGGTTTACCGTCACCGATAACGGCTGCGGCATGACGCGGACACAGGTCGAGAAGCTCAAAAATCCCTTCTTTACCACCCGCAAAACCCGCAAGGTCGGCCTCGGCGTCCCCTTCCTTGCCATGCTTGCCGAAATGACCGGCGGCAGCGTGGAGATCACCTCCGTCCCCGCCATTCGTGAGGACACCGGAGAACCCGATCCCCACCACGGTACCACCCTCTCGGCACGCTTCGGCAGACATCACATCGACTTTCTTCCCATGGGAAGCCTCCCCGATACCATCGTCACCCTCATCCAGGGCTCCCCCGATACGGATTTCACCTTCACCCACGAACGCGATAACGGCCCCACCGTCCGCCTCTCGTGCCATGCGCTGAAAGCCGTCCTGGGCGATGAAATCTCCCTCGCAGAGCCGGAGATCCTCCAGTGGATCCGCGGCTATTTGCAGGAGCAGTACGAGGACGACGGCACAGGGAATGTCGAAAAATGACGGGAAATAGGCGGAACTGCAAGGCATATCCGGACTCCTTCCACCACTTCGTGGTCCCCACTCCCTTCGACAACTCGTTGTCGTGAGGGAGGCATGGTCGCTGTCCGTATGTTGCGCCGGATAAACATAATCCTGCGATAGCCGAAGTTCCTCCGACCAAAGCCACAAACAATTCGCACCCAACCAAAATAACAAACGACATAAGCCAAACAAAATCCCATCCCATTTCAGTATAAAAGTTTTTGCGGAGCTTTTTTCAAAAAGCGACCGTTCCCCTCTCAGAAAGGATTAAAACTATGAAATCATTTGAAGAACTGATGGCGATCAAGAACAAGATGCAGGACAAGGTTGCTCTGCGTCAGACTGCCGGAAACAACACCCGCATCGTTGTCGGTATGGCAACCTGCGGTATCGCTGCCGGTGCGCGTCCGGTACTCAACGCATTCGTAGAAGGCATAAATGAGGCTGGCCTCGCGGAATCCGTGACCGTTACCCAGACCGGCTGCATCGGTATCTGCCAGTACGAGCCCGTTGTAGAGGTCTTTGAAGGCGACCAGAAGACCACCTACATCAAGATGAGCCCGGAAAAGGCCGTTGAGGTCATCGAAAAGCACATCAAGGGCGGCAAGCCGATCACGGAATACACCATCGGCACGACCAATCTCTGATTCGGAAGTAATTTCAGGAGGAATTAAATATTATGATCCGTTCTCACGTACTTATCTGCGGCGGTACTGGCTGTACCTCGTCCGGCAGTGCTGCTCTGCACGACAAGCTGGCGGATGAACTGAAGGCAAAGGGTCTGGACGAAGAAATCAAAATCGTCATGACCGGCTGCTTCGGTCTCTGCGCGCTCGGCCCCATCATGATCGTCTACCCGGAAGGCACCTTCTACAGCCGCGTCACCGTAGACGACATCCCGGAAATCGTTGAGGAACATCTCCTCAAGGGCCGTATCGTCGAACGGCTCGTCTACAACGAAGGCGCGAAGACCGCAGACGCAGACGACGAAGCCAAAGCCGCTTCCCTCTCCGAAACCGCTTTCTACAAGAAGCAGAAACGTGTCGCACTCCGGAACTGCGGCGTGATCAACCCGGAAAACATCGAAGAATACATCGCCATGGACGGTTATTTCGCACTCGCTAAGGTGCTGAAGGAAATGACCCCCGAGGAAGTCATCCAGACCATCACGGATTCCGGTCTGCGCGGCAGAGGCGGCGGAGGATTCCCCACCGGTCGGAAGTGGCTGTTCGCACGCGGCTCCAAGTCCGATAAGAAGTACGTCGTATGCAACGCCGATGAGGGCGACCCGGGCGCGTTCATGGATCGTTCCGTTCTGGAGGGCGACCCCCATGCCGTTCTCGAAGCTATGGCAATCGCCGGCTACGCCATCGGTGCGGATGAAGGCTGGATCTACGTCCGTGCCGAATACCCCATCGCCGTAAAGCGTCTGAATATCGCCATCGAACAGGCGCGCGAATACGGTCTGCTCGGCAAGAACATCTTTGATACCGGCTTCAATTTCGATATCCACATCCGTCTCGGCGCAGGCGCGTTCGTATGTGGTGAGGAAACCGCGCTCCTGACCTCCATCGAAGGCAACCGCGGCGAACCCCATCCGCGTCCTCCGTTCCCGGCTGTCAAGGGTCTGTGGGGTCAGCCGACCATCGTAAACAACGTGGAAACCTACGCGAACATCGCCCAGATCATCTTAAAGGGCGCGGATTGGTTCTCCTCCATGGGTACCGAAACCTCCAAGGGCACCAAGGTGTTCGCACTCGGCGGCAAGATCAAGAACACCGGTCTTGTGGAGATCCCGATGGGCACCACCCTGCGCGAGATCGTAGAGGAGATCGGCGGCGGCGTTCCGAACGGCAAGAAGTTCAAGGCTGCCCAGACCGGCGGTCCTTCCGGCGGATGTCTCCCGGCTTCCCTCATCGATACCCCGATCGACTACGACAACCTCATCAAGGCAGGCTCCATGATGGGCTCCGGCGGTCTGATCGTCATGGACGAAGACACCTGTATGGTGGACCTTGCCAAGTTCTTCCTCGAATTCACCGTGGATGAATCCTGCGGTAAGTGCGCGCCGTGCCGTATCGGTACCGTTCGCCTCCATGAGATCCTCGAAAAGATCACCTCCGGCAACGGCGAGATGGAAGACCTCGACAAGCTGGAAGAGCTCGCCAACTTCATCAAGTCCGCGTCCCTCTGCGGTCTCGGTCAGACGGCTCCGAACCCCGTTCTCTCCACGCTCCGCTTCTTCCGCGACGAGTATATCGCCCACATCGTGGACAAGAGATGTCCCGCCGGCGTGTGCAAGAAGCTCCTCGCTTACGAAATCGATCCCGCAAAGTGCAAGGGCTGTACGCTCTGCGCGAGAACCTGCCCGGTCGGCGCGATTGCCGGTAAGGTCAAGGAAGCGCACGTGATCGACAAGGCGAAGTGCATCAAGTGCGGCGCATGTATGGAAAAGTGCAAGTTCGGCGCAATCTCTAAGAAATAAGGAAGGATACAACCACAATGGATATGGTAAACGTAAAAATCAATGGTGTGGATTACTCCGTGCCTGCCGGGATCACCGTTCTGGAAGCCTGCCGGTACGCGGGTATCGACATCCCGACCCTCTGCTACCTCAAGGACATCAATGCCATCGGCGCGTGCCGTCTCTGCCTCGTTGAGGTCAAGGGCGCGCGTGGTCTGGTTACCGCTTGTGTGTATCCGATCAACGACGGTATGGAGATCCAGACGAACACCGAACGGATCCGCTCCGTCCGCAAGACGAACCTGGAGCTCGTTCTCTCCGCACACGAAAAGAAGTGCCTCTCCTGCATCCGCTCCACGACCTGCGAACTCCAGAAGCTCGCACAGGAATACAAGTGCGATGAGGATCGGTTCGTATACGGTCCCAAGGCGGAAAAGAAGCCGCTGGACACCTCCTCCGTCTCCATCATCCGCGACAACAACAAGTGCATCCTCTGCCGCCGCTGCTCCGCTGCCTGCAACAAGCTCCAGGGCATCGGCGCGATCGGTGCGGTAAACCGTGGTTTTGATTCCGAAATCGGCTGCGCGTTCGAGAGAGAGCTGGCGGAAACCTCCTGCATCAACTGCGGTCAGTGCGTTGTGGCATGTCCGGTCGGCGCGCTCTACGAAAAGGACGACACCCAGAAGATCCTCGACGCGCTGGGCGATCCGACAAAGCACGTTGCCATCTGCTGCGCTCCGTCCGTCCGTACCGCAATCGGCGAATGCTTCGGCTACGAACCTGGTACCGACACCGAAGGCAAGATGGTCGCCGCGCTCAAGGCTCTCGGCTTTGACGGCGTATACGACATGAACTTCACCGCGGACCTCACCATCATGGAAGAGGCTACGGAATTCCTCGGCAGAGTCAAGAACGGCGGCAAGCTCCCGCTCATCACCTCCTGCTCGCCCGGATGGGTCAAGTTCTGCGAACACTACTTCCCGGAAATGGTTGACAATCTGTCCACCTGCAAGTCCCCGCAGCAGATGTTCGGCGCCATGTACAAGACCTACTTTGCCGAAAAGCTCGGTCTGAACCCGGAGGACATCGTATTCGTGTCCGCGATCCCCTGCACCGCGAAGAAGTTCGAGGTCGGCAGAGAGGGTCAGGATGTGAACGGCATGGCGTGCGTGGACATCGCTGTCACCACCCGTGAGCTGGGCAGAATGATCGCACAGGCGGGTATCGATTTCCGTTCGCTCGCAGACGCAAAGTTCGACGAGCCGATCGACGTTGGTTCCGGCGCAGGCGCGATCTTTGGTGCAACCGGCGGCGTTATGGAGGCAGCTCTCCGTACCGCGGCAGAGGTCATCGAAGGCAAGCCGCTCGAAAAGCTCGACTTTGAAGAAGTGCGCGGCACCGAAGGCATCAAGTTCGCGGCATACAAGCTGGGCGACATGGAGCTGAAGGTTGCGGTTGCGTCCGGCACTGCCAATGCGTCCAAGCTCTTAAAAGGCGTAGAGGACGGCACCTATGACGTACAGTTCATCGAGATCATGGCTTGCCCGGGCGGATGCGTCAACGGCGGTGGTCAGCCGATCCAGCCGGCAGTCGTGCGCAACAATGTAGATCTGCGCGCGCTCCGTGCGTCCGTTCTCTACAACGCGGATGCGCACAAGCTCGAATACCGCAAGTCCCACGACAACCCGCTCGTGAAGAAGGTCTACGAGGAATTCCTCGGCGAACCGAACAGCCACAAGGCACACGAGCTGCTGCACACGCATTACGTAAAGCGCGGTTTATAATTGGATATAGTTTTGCGGGGGAGGAACTTTTTGAAAAAGTTTCTCCCCCGCGCCCCCACTTCAAAAACTTTTGTGAAAAAGGATTTGGTTGGGTGGGGGATTGGTTGGCTGGTGTGTCCGCATCGCGCGTTTTTTGGGATATAGAAAGCTGGTTTGGAATCAGAGAAAAGCGAACGGTCTCTCGTAGGGGAAACCGTTCGCTTTTTTTATATTTCTTGTATATTTTTCCATCAGTGCTCCGGGCACCAATAGATCTCCGTGGTCGCGGGGGTCTCTATCGCGGGATTTGGCTCGTGCTTCTCGCAAAACAGTACGGTGATCACGGCGGTTTTTCCTGCCATCTCCTCTGTCACCGGGAAGTAGAAGGTCGTGTCGGAATCGGGGGTAATGACGAGGTGCTCCCACATATTGGACGGGTACGACACGGCGCGGTCGGGACAGCCATAGCGTTTGCCGTCGATCTCCACGACAGCCGCCACGCCTTCCGCGCCATGCTCCCCATTCACGGCGATTGCCAGCTTCCCCGCGCGCGGGATCACGACCGTTGCCTCCTCCGCAAACCGCACGGGAAATACCGGAGCCATGAGATTGCTGGCGTTTGCGTCCGGCGTATCGATTTTCGCGCCGTTTTTCAACAGGGCTACGGAAAAGAGCCGGTCCATCGGGTCGGGCAAACGGAAATAGCGCATGGGCATGGCGGGATCCAGCCTGTACGTCACGCGGCAGCGCACACCGTGATCCGTCTCGATCGTATGGAGATTCTCCACGACAAACCGCATATCGAAAGTGCCAACCGACTCGACCGACTCCGGTGCGACAGGGATAAACGTGACAAAGTCTGCCGAAATTTCCGCCGTTCCGGGTGTGATCTGCGGGAGAATCTGCCGGATCGGGTTCTCGCGCGTTGCGTAATACTCGATCTCCACGGCGTCCGCGTACACGCGCTTGCCAAAATCCACCCGCAGGCAGCCGCCGTCGATGCGCTGTCCGCCGAAATAGGTGCGCGATCTGCCGTCGAAGAAGGTGTCCGGGTCGCCGTCGAACAATGCCATATGGTCGCAGCCGCGGTACCGATAGGTGTCCTGCGTGAAGAAGGCGCGGCGGCATTCTGCGACTGCGGGATATGCCGTCTCTCCCGCACGACGGATCGCACGGGTTTCGAGAGAATCGTTGTCCACGGCAGCCATGGCAGATTCATACAGGGTTTTCGCCCGTGCCGCGTCCGGTGCCGGGATCCGCGCCGCATTGCCGAGATGCTCCGGTACGGGTTCCCTCCGATCAAACGGCGCGTCCACGGCAAGGCTTTCCCCGCGAAATGCAATGGGATGCTGCGCCGCCACGACCTCGATCTCGTCCACGCAGCCGCCCTTTTCGCACACGTTCGTACACCGATGGATCACGCGATAGGCACAGCCCTGCACCATTTCCGCGCAGTTCTCCGCGTGGCAGCACTCGATGAGCGCGGCGCGGAACGGGTACACCTGGATTTCTACAGTCTCGCCATAGGCAAATGTGCCCAAAAATTCCGTATACGGATGGTGCAGAATGACGGAAACTTTGCCCGATTCCGGCTTTTCCAGTCCGATTTCCGCGTCCAGTTTCACTTTCACGAGGCGCATATTCCACGAGTCGTTGCCGGTGCAGAGGAATTGCCTGGTGCCGTCGCCGCGGGAAACCGCGTTCGGACCGTAGGAATCCGGCAGAAGCATGCCGTTCACCAGAATCGCACGCCACTTCCGATGCAGGGAATAGATGGACGCGAGGATCGGCAGCTCATCGTCGCGCAGGAACCATGGATTTCCGTAAATTTCCGGTGCCAGGATCAGCTCTCTGCCGAACGCCTGGTATATTAAATCGTCCTCAAAGTATTCCGGACAGGACGAAATGCACACGCCGTGATCCTCCGCCAGCCGCTCCAATCCCGGCACATTGCCGCGCACGAACGCAAAGGCTCTGTGGTGCATTGCCGTCCGGGGATTGCAGATGTGTACGTCCACGTAGGTCTCCGTGCCGTTCCAGAGGAAGGTGGTGACATACGGCTCCCCGATGCCCAGCGGCAGACGATGGTTCAGTACGATGAGATCCGGCGCGTACCGACGGCATTTCTGCATGGTCTCCACGAATTTCTCCTGCTTCTCCTCCCGCAGACCGCCGCACACGCCATCCAGCTTGAATAAGGCAAAATGGTGATCGCGGCACAGGGAAACGAGTAGTTCCTGTCTTGCCGCCTCCGTTTCGGCATCGTCTCCGTAGCCGTCCGGACCACCCCAAACGCCCAGCCGACAGCCGATTTCCGCCGCCGCGTCCGCGATGGGTTTATAACCGTTCGGATATTGCCGCCGAAGCGTATCCTGCCGCTGTGCCGCATACAGTCCGCCGGAACCGTCCAGATTGCCGGCATCCCACGCGTATATATCGAGCTGCATCCCGAACCGGTCGCGCATAAACCGGAAAAACGCCAGATTGGTAAGCGTCTGCGCCTCCGTAGAGCCCTCGTTGGTGCTGTTCACCCAGCTGAAATACTGCGCACGCGACGGCGTCTCCTCATCCGCACCGGCAGTTTCCCTGTATTTCTTCATAATAGTCTCCCCCATTTCTGCGTTCTTTACACCAGCGGCAGCGCGGTCATCCGCAGCATCGTCGCGCCGTAGGGCTGGAAGAAGCGGTATGCGCACGCCCCGACCGGTTCACAGACCTCCGGCTTCTCCGCCGCCACCTCCCCGTCGTGTTCCGGCGCAAAGCCCCAACGGATCGGTCGAACCGGTACCCGCAGCCGGATCGCAGGCGCGTTTTCATCAAAGGGATGCGCGGGAATCTCCGTTTTCCGGATCTCTATGCCGGTGTCGAGTGCCGCTTTGTCCAGTCCGAACTGCCAATCCGTGGTCGGGCGGATCTCGTAATCGCAGTACGGGAACTTCCGCTCCACCCCATCGCGCGTGTACGACAACGCCGTGTACGCCCCCTGGATCGGCAGCGCAAACAAAAGCGGCCCGCGCATAAGGAAGTATAGCTTTTCCGCGTCCGGCAGTCCGATGGCAGAGGGATCCTCCCTGTACGTCACCGCAAAGGCAAACGTGAGCGACACAATGCTCCGTCCCTCCCAGACGCGGCGCAGCGTGACCACGGATCCGCCCTCCACCGGCTTCCCATCGAGATACGCACTCCCGGCGTGCGGCGGCACATGGATCGACAGCGTCCATTCCAC
>USGH01000065.1 GCA_900554225.1 uncultured Eubacteriales bacterium
CCAAATGACCGCGCATACCAAGTACGGCATTGTGTGTGTTTTCGCTGTAGCTTGCCGATTCCACGCCGTTTGTCACCAGTGTCAGACCAAGGATGTGGATGTTATGATTCGTTTCCCGCGTATACATGCCGCGATTTGCCAGACAATAATTCGTCTCCCCGGTGCATTTTTGCCGCCTGAAAATCACCCCCGGCGCGCATCGGAGCATCGTATTGTCCGAAAGCAGGAGCATCGCAGATATATCGTAAATACCTGCCTCATCGATGGTGATCTCGCCGCCCCTGTCCAAAGCCGTTTGCAATGCCGCGCTGTTTTCCTCCGGCGTATTGTGTATCGAAAATCCGTTTACCATTTTTCCTCCGTTGTCTATGGGATGCCCATGAAAATAAACGATTCCGTCACTATTATAAACAAAATTCAGGGATTTGTCAAGAATTTCACCAAAAAAAGGACGCTTTGCGGTTTATTTCCGTAAAACGTCCTCGTTGACCGTGCTGTCTGTTTCGGTTTCTTTGTGCCTCTGCACATAATGGTACCGTTCATAGGTGGAGCGTTCGCTTCGCTTCAGCATGGTGGTATAGATCTTTTCACGCAGCATGGCACTGTTTTCGCGGGTGGTCAATGCCGGATCCGGGAAGAATGGACCGTCGATGTAGACAACGGTTTTCGGGAAAAACTGGTGTTTCCGCTTCTGATAGGTCACGGTAAAAGCGAAGACCGGCTTGTTATACTCCACGGGATAACGGAACGCGGTGGCCGGAAATGGGCGAATTCCCGTATAATACGGCCAGATGTGTGCCTCCGGATAGATACAGATACATCCGTGGCGGCTCCGTTTGGCGAGTGCATCCCGAAATTTGCGCATTCCGGCAAGCGTATCCGGCAGGGGAAGACCGCCTAAGGAGGCGACGAGCTGTCGGACACCGGGGATTGCAACCGCATCCGAGCTTGTCACGATATACGCTTTGCGCGGGAAGGAGATCATATTCGGAGTAAATGCGTCACCTGCCGCGCGGGTATGGTTTCCGTAAAGATAAAAACCGGAGAGCAGATACGGAAACAGGGCGCGGCGGTTCACGATCTTTTCTCGGAAACGAACCTTCTGGTAGACATACACAAGCGGAATGGCGACACAATGATAGAAAAGGAAGTCCACACTGCGCCGGAGCGGATCGCTGCTTATGTAGGTATAATCCTCCGGCAGGGGTCTGGACTGGATCCCGTTGTTGGCAAAATCGTCATGGAGCGGATCGGTATAGTAGATCGTTTTCATCGTTTTCCGGCTGCTTCTAAAAGCATCGCCTCCATCCTTTCCATGCAGCTTCTTTGCGCAAACCGACCACGCAGAGATTCGAATTCCCGGCTTTTCGCTTCTTTTTCTGCCGGATGATTGTACCAGTAATCGATCTTCTCCGCCAGATCCCGGATGTGGAACGGCTCGAATAGGGTCTTTTCTCCTATCGCGAAGAACCGTGTCGCGCTTCTGCCGGAATTGCAGATCACCGGCACCAGTCCACAGCAGATCGCCTCGATGCATGCAATCGCTTCGATCTCAATGAGTGCGGTATGCACGTACAGATCGGCGTTCTGCAGCTTATGCAGGAGATCCGGGCGGCTGAAAAACTGAAATTCGCAGTCAACGGCATATTTCTTTGCAAGCTTTTGGAGATGCGCCTTTCGCGGTCCGTCTCCGGCAAAGATCACGTGAATCCTGTCTTTATACGGCAGTTTTGCCACGGCGCGGATGAGCTGCCCCTGTGCCTTTTCACGGCTGTATCGCCCGGAACACAGAATCGTGAACTTTTCATGCGGCGCACGAACCTGTGCCGGGACGAACATATCGTTGACTCCGTTGGAGATCACATAGGCGTGTGTCGGATGGGTCTGGGATTCAAACACTTGACGAATGAAATCGGTCGGATAATGGACAGCGGCACAATAGCGATACACCTTGTGGTAAAAAGCCTTGTAGATCCAGTGCGACACAAGACGGTTGTTCATGAGTCCGATGTCCGCCTGACAATGGAAGCTCGCGGTACATGGAATACCATATTTCTGTGCGATTTTCAATGCTGCCCACGACAATGGAAACGGCAGCAGCAGATGAACCACATCCGCCCCCCGTATCGCCTGATCGAGGATATTCTTATCCACTTTGGCAAGGCAGACGCCATTTTTTCGTAGGATCGCATTGCAGAAGCTGCCGAGATTCAATATCGGGACCTCGATATGCGCAATGTCTGTCTGTTTTCCAGGCGCGACGACCGTCACCGTGTGTCCCTTTTCCCGCAGGTAGCGTATCAGATTCAATGCAGCAAGGGTTGTGCCGTTGTTGGCTTCTCCCAATACGTCGCAGATGACGGTCACTCGCATATGTTATCTCCCGTTTGTCGAATTTTATGTACCTATTGTATCATAGAAATCTGCTCCTGTCAACCATTATCCCGTCTTGGTGAGAAAACTCAACCTATGGCATCCGTTCTGTATATGAATTTCACTTCCCCTTCCATATCGTCCGCAATGCCGGAGAAGGACGTGTAGCTTTGCGCGGTCTCCACAGTGGCACGGAACCGTTCCGTCAATGCAGCAAGATCGCCATCTACAGCATCGGTCAGCTTCTGGATTCCCTTTTCGTTGAGCTCCGCCAATCCATCCGAGAGGGACATTGCGCCGTCACGCAGCTTTGTCACACCGTCTACCAGGGCAGGTGCGCCGCTTTGCATGGTCAGAATTCCGTCGTACAGTGCGTTCATACCGCTTTGCAATTCTACGGTTCCGGTATGCAGGGTGTCTGCACCGGCCGCCAGCTGATCCGCACCCGATTTTGCCGCATCCACACCTGCGGTATACTGCTGTAGACCCACATAGAACGTATTGTAGCTGTCGAGCTGATCCCGCAGAGCCACAATGGAGGCAACACCCGATTTTGCCGATTCCAATGCCGCGTTGAGCTGTGTGCGCACCTCATCCGACGCCATGTTCTTCTCGATCAGTGCAGTCATCTGCTCTTCCGTCTTGGCGGCGATCAGTGCTTTGACTGTATCGGCATTCATCTGTTCCTCGGTTTTGGCAGAAATGGTGGCTGTGACCGTTTCACTTGCCATCTGTGCGTCCAAGGCAGCGTTCAGCTTTTCCTGTGTCGCTGTATCGATCGCTCCGGCTGCCACACCCGCTTCGTATTGCTCCGCCGTCATCTGCATTGTGGAAAGTACCTGTGCCAGAACATTCTCACGGACAGCGGATGTCACCTGCGCGGTTACCTCTTCCTGTACTGCTTTCCGTACTGCCTCTTCTACTGTCTCCCGATTGGCTTCTACGGCGGCTGTCACCTTTTCTCTTGCTGCGGCTTCTGCGGTTTGTGTGATGGTATCCGTATCCAAAGAGGCGATCACACCGTCCAGAACTGTCGCGTAATTGTCGATGGTGAGCGGAGGAAGGGTCAATCCGGCTGCCGCGAGCTGTGTATCCGCCATGGCAAGGAGTGAAGAGAATACCTGCTCCGCACCACCATTCAACGTATCGCTGTTTCCGGCAATCTGACCGAGACCATAGGAGAGATTTTTTGCGCCATCGGATAGAGTGGAGGCACCGTTTTCCAGAGATGTACTTCCCGCCTTGAGCTGTTCCGCACCTTCTGCCAACGCGTCGATTCCAGCGATCAGTTCATTCGACTTGTCCAGCAGTGTGCATAGACCGTCATATAGCTGTGAAGAACCGTCCATGAGTTGTGTCATTGCGTCGTTCAGTTGATCGAGAGAGGTACTCAGTCCGTCCATGGAGTCGAGCTTTTCCGGATTGATCTGCGAAAACAGCCCATTCGCTGCGATGGTGACGGTATTGGTAAGGTGGAAATCGGTCACGTCTGCACTGACTGTGAAGGCACTGGGAATATCCAATGTGTCACTGTCCAATGCAAGATTTTCCTGTAATCCCGGGAATGCGATGCCCACAACAGCGGTGTGATCCCCATCATTGAGAATCTTACCGTTTGTAACCTCTACATTGCGGAAGGTATCGGAATCCACAAGCATCCCCGTGAGCATAGCAAAGGGAACGTAGATCCGCTCGCTTTTTCCGTCGATCGTCACATTCTCAAACTGCTTGTTCGTGTACGAATACCGGATGGTGACGTGTCCGCTTTTGCCCACCAGCTCCGCAGAGGTCACAGGCTTGCCGTCTAAGGTATACGTTACTTCCATATCGACAGGCAGCTCTTTCTCGATGTTTCCGGTGTAATAGATATCCCCGCCGTCGGCATTCCAGATGCGCGCCTTGCCGTTTTCCGTATAGGTTTCATCCCCCTTGACGTTCTCGACCGCAGTCAATTCCGACTGATCCGTGATGGTACCCACATTGGTCCCATTGCGCAGCCAATCGCTGACAATGATCTTGCGCACGCTGCCATCCGTTTGGGCAAGCACATATACGCTTTCGTCCTTCATGGTTGTATTGGAGGTCTGTTTTTCGAGAAAGAGCGGGATCTACTCTTCCGTTGCTGTTTCCGTGATGGTGGTTTGGCTGTCATTTGCGGAGGAATTGCTGCCGGATGCCTGGATGGTTGCCGCGATGGTTCCGGTCAGTAACGCTGCGCATAGAATGAGTGCGATGGTTTTCTTGTTTTTCATAAGGATTCCTCCGTTTTCTTATTTGGATTCCGCTTTTGCTCCGCCTTTTTCTTCTGACTCCAGACGACACCTCCGGCAAGCAGGATGGCGGCGATTGTAAGGGCTGTACATTTACGATTGTCTATCTTTTTCATAACGACTTCTCCGTTCCTTTCTGTTTCTTGGCGGCTTTTTTCATACCGATCGTGGTGCGGCAGACAACTGGGTCACAGAGCAGCAGCAAGGCAGGCAGGATGAATGCGACCGCAAGCACACTCACCACGGCACCTCTTGCCATGAGCATACACATGGAGCTGATGATGTCGATGTCGGAATAGACGGCAACACCGAATGTGGCGGCGAACAGACCCATTCCGGACACCAGAATCGACGGGATGGAGGTGGAGAGCGCGGTCACGACACTTTGCTTTTTGTCCGCACCGCCGATCCGCTCCGATTTGTACCGGGTTGTCATGAGGATCGCGTAGTCCACGGTCGCTCCCAATTGAATGGTGCTGATGCAGATCGGCGCGATAAACGGCAGGGATTGTCCGAGATAATGCGGCAGACCGAGATTGATGAAGATGGCAAGCTCGATTACGGCAATGAGGATAAACGGCAGGCTAATGCTCTTTTCAACAATGGCGATGATCACAAAGATGGCGACGATCGACACAGCGTTGACCACCTCGAAATCGTGGTTCGTGGTTTCGATCATGTCCTTCATGCACGGTGCCTCGCCGATGAGCATACCGCTGTTGTCATACTTTTTGAGGATGGTGTTCAGCGCGTCAATCTGGGCGTTCACATTGTCGCTTGCCACCTTGTATTCGGAATTGATGAGCAGCAGCTCCCAGCGGTCGCTTTTGAGGATTTCACGCACACTGTCCGGCAGAATCTCCTCCGGTACGCGGGAGCCAACGACGGTTTCCAGTCCGAGTACGTATTTCACGCCGTCCACACATTCCATTTCATCGATCATACGCCGTACCGATTTGGAGGGGAGAGACGCGTCCACCAGCACCATATGTGTCGAGGCGATGTCGAATTCCTCCGACAGCTTGGAGTTGGCGATCACATATTCCATATCCTCCGGCAGGCACTGTCCCATGTCGTAGTACACTTCATCATTCGTTTTATTGTAGCCATACAGTGCCGGCGGGATGAGCAGTGCGAAAATCACGAGGAATACCGGGAATATTTTGGTGATCCCACGCGAGAATTTGTCCATACGCGGAATGAGGGATTTGTGCTTCGTTTTTTGCAGTGGCTTGTCCAGCAGCAGAATCATTGACGGCAGGACAGTCACACATCCAAGCACGCCGAGTACCACCCCTTTTGCCATAACGATCCCGAGGTCGCGTCCGAGCGTGAAGCTCATAAAGCACAGCGCGGCAAATCCGGCTACCGTGGTGACGGAGCTGCCGATCACGGAAGTCAGCGTCTCATGGATTGCGTTCGCCATAGCCTCATTCCGGTCTTCGATTTTCTCCCGCTGTTCGTTGTAGCTGTGCCAGAGGAAGATCGAGTAGTCCATGGTCACGGCAAGCTGCAATACGGCAGACAGGGCCCTTGTAACATAGGAGATCTCGCCTAAGAAATAATTGGTGCCGAGATTCAGGAGAATCATCATACCAATGGACGCGAGGAACACAAACGGAACGAGCCATCCATCGAGGAAGAGCAGCATAGCCAGACAGGAAAGCGCGACCGCAATCCCGACATAGACCGGCTCTTCCTTTTCGCACAAATCCTTCAGATCCGTCACAAGCGCGGACATTCCGGATACAAAGCACTGTTTGCCGGCAATGGATCGAATCTCGCGAATGGCATCCATCGTCACATCTGCGGAGGTTGCGCTGTCAAAGAATATGGCGATCATCGTGGCGGAATCGGTATTGAAGGCATCGTACAGTTCATCCGGCAGCAGCTCCTTCGGGATGGAGACATCCGCAAGGGTCGAATACCAGAGAACCGTCTCCACATGATCGACCGTTTTGAGCTTTTCGCAAAGGTTCGCCACGTCTTTATCCGGCATATCCTCCACGATCACAAAGGAAAACGCGCCTTTGCCGAAATTTTCGAGCAGTTCGTTCTGCCCGACCACAGTATCCATATCCGCCGGAAGATAGTCGAGCATATCGTAGTTGATCCGTGTGCCGATCATACCAAATACCGCCGGGATCATGAGCAGTATGGTGAGTATCAAAATGGGTACGCGGTATTTGACCACCGCTTTTGAGAATCGCATGTGAGTATTGTCCTTTCTGTCTGCCTTGCATTACTGTTTGGTGTCGTTATCCGCTTCCGTATAGCTGTCGATCTCAATGACATCCGGTTTCTGGTGCTTGATGATCTTCACCGCACTGAGGACGGTACTGAAATTGAGGATTCCTTCGCTCAGAAGCGTGATGCCGAGTACAATCATGAGAATTCTGCTGCCCTCCCCGGGTCTGAGAAGCAGGAGCAATCCGCAGATCCCGGTGACGATGGCAAACGTGAGAATCAGCCACCATTTCGTGATCCCGAATTTTCTGGAATCCCACGCGATCTGAATCTTGAACAACCCGTCGGACAGGATGAAAACCCCAAGCGCAACGCAGATAAAGGTTACGAGACTGCTCGGATGTGTGAGCATGACAATGCCCATAATGACAAGCAGGATCCCAAGCGGCAGATCATACTGGAATGCCAGCCGGTAGAGATCGCGGGAAAAATAGCCGGTAAGACGGACGATGCCAAAGAGAATCAATAGAATCCCGCAGATCACGCCAAACAGGGAGGCGGAAAAATCCGGAATCGCGATGAGCATGATACCGAGAATGCAAAGCGCGGCGGAAATGACGATGTAGCCAATCTTCGCAGCGTGCATGGGAGTAGTGGAACGGGAACGCATAGCAAACCTCCTTTGTCGCTTCCCCAATTTGCATTTATGGAGAAGTGCTTTTTCTTTTTCTGCCTGTAGTATACCACAAATCCGTACACACTGGTATAGGCAAAAAAAGACCGCTGTCCGGAATCCAGACAACGGTCAGAAAACTGTCTAAAATTTTGTCAAACAGGGGGATTTGCCTAAAAACAGGTCTACTTTGGCTGCGGTTCTGCTTTTTCGGCACGGATCAATGTGATGAATGTGCGGGTCAGTGCGGCGATCTGCGCGGCATCGTCAAGGGCACTGTCCGGCATTCCATTTGCGATCCACTCAGAGATGAGTCCGTACAGCTCACATTTGAAGAACCGCACAACGATCGTCCGCTCTTTCTCGGACAAAGGTACGCTTTCCGATACAGTATCGATGTAAGTGGTCACAACATATTCGCACAGGCGCATGACATAGGCCTCATAGATGTCCCGGCTTGCGGAATCGTACAGGTGCAACACCGCCTTACGGTTCTCCATCGCGAAATGGAAAGCCAGCCGTACACAGTCCTCCATCGATGTTATGGTCGGATATTTGGCAATCAGCGCGTCCACATCCTCCTTGATGATTTCCTCGATGAGGCTTGGAATATCGGCAAAGTGATAATAAAAGGAATTGCGATTGATCCCACAGTCCTCCACAATGCTTCGCACACTGATCTTAGACAGCGGCATTTCTCCAAGCAATTTGATAAACGATGTCTTGATCGCCTGTTTTGTAAAGTTGGGCATGATACTCTCCTTTGTCCCATGCTGCGGTATCTGCGGATTTCGCCGATCTTCCCGGAGCTCTTCCATACAGCTGACGAAAAACTGTACCTGTAGTATACCATATGCCAAGAAAAAAAGCAAGGAAAGATTTTCCTTCCTCGCTTTTTCGTGGATCAGGCACCGAGACTCTGCTGACGATTCGCCAAGGCTTGCAAATTGTCCTCCGGTATGGTGGACAGCATCAGACAAAGACATTCCGCACGGTTCTCCTCCGGCATATCGGGAAAAGAGGTACGCAGCAAGGCTTCCACACCACTCGCATATTTCTGATACCGGGCGGCGACCTCGCGCCCCATCTCGGTCAGATACACGACGCCGTAGCTTTCCTTATCCACAAGTCCTGCCTGCGCAAAGGATTTCATGCGGCTGTGTACGCTCGGCTTGGACAAGTGCAGCGCGGAGGCAATATCCACGCACCGGACTCCGACACCTTCGCGATACAAACTCGCAATCGTGAGCAGATACCGAATATCGGCGGCAGACAACATCTTTTCGTTCGTCACAGCGGTTCTCCCTAAATAGCGAATAGGGGATGCGAAATCGTACTCTGCATCCCCTATCTCTGTGTTTACTTTTTGTGGCAGGAGCCCGCCATTGCACAATGGGCGCAGTTGCAGCCGCAGGAGGATTTGCCTTTGCACTTATCCTTCCGAAGTTTCAAAATGATAAGTACCACGATCGCCACAAGCACAAGGCTGATCAGAATCGTCGCCAGATTTGAAATTAGCCAACTGAACATAACGGAAACTCCTTTCCTTATAGAGGATGATTACTTAACTGCCTTTACCTTGGTGGTAAGCTTGGTTGCTTCCTTGTACGGACGAACGAGCATATACACGATGAAGGCAAGTGCGAGGACTGCGAAGATCACACCGATGACATTGCCGTTGCCGGTGAAGAGGTTGCCGAACTGATTTATCATAAGGGAGATAACATAGGCGAAGCCGCACTGATAGCCGATTGCGAACCAGGTCCACTTTGCGCTGTTCATCTCACGCTTGATAGCGCCGATAGCTGCGAAGCAGGGAGCGCACAGAAGGTTGAAGACGAGGAACGAATAAGCGGTCAGGCCGGTGAACGCCTTTGCAAGGGTTGCATAAACATTGCCCTCTGCGCCATAGAGGATGCCCATCGTACCGACGATGTTCTCCTTTGCGACAAGTCCGGTGATCGAAGCGACGGTAGCCTGCCAGTTGCCCCAGCCGAGCGGAACGAAGATCCAGGCGATAGCCGAGCCGACCTTTGCGAGCAGAGAGGAATCGAGTTCGTCTTCACCAAGCATACGGAAGCCGTCGGAGGTGAATCCGAAGTAGGTGGTGAACCAGACCACGATGGTGGAAAGCAGAATGATCGTGCCGGCTTTCTTGATGAAGGACCAGCCGCGCTCCCACATGGAGCGGAGGACGTTCAGTAAGGTCGGCATATGATATGCGGGAAGCTCCATAACGAACGGAGCGGGTTCACCGGCAAACATCTTGGTCTTCTTCAGCATGATACCGGAGATGATGATGGCTGCCATACCGATGAAATACGCGGAGGTGGATACCAGTGCGGAGCCACCGAAAATAGCACCGGCGATCATTGCGATGAACGGTACCTTTGCACCGCACGGAATGAAGGTTGTGGTCATGATCGTCATACGGCGGTCACGTTCGTTTTCGATGGTACGGGACGCCATGATACCGGGGATACCACAACCGGTACCGATCAGCATCGGAATAAAGGATTTACCGGAAAGACCGAATTTACGGAAGATACGGTCCAGAACGAATGCGATACGCGCCATGTAGCCGCACGCTTCAAGGAATGCGAGGAGGAAGAACAGAACGAGCATCTGCGGTACGAAACCGAGAACCGCACCAACACCGGCTACGATACCGTCGTTGATCAGACCGGAGAGCCAATCTGCGGCACCGGCAGCTTCCAGACCATTGCCGATGAGAACCGGAATACCAGGCACCCATACACCATAGGTGGAAGTATCGGGTGCGCCATACGCTTCCTTATACTCGGTGTTCAGGTATTCGTCCATGGCAGCGGTGAAATCGGATTTGGTCACACCGTCAACCGTTTCCTGTGCGAGAGTTTCTTCATCTTCTACGATGTAGGAAACCGATGCGTCGTCAGGAATCTGTGCAGCAAGTGTTTCCAGAGCGGCTTTTGCTGCTGCTTCATCATAGGATTCGTTTTCGAGGTCGATTGCGTCGGCAATATCTGCATCGCCGTATGCTTCAGCAAACGCGCCGAGAATGAGGTCGGTGTCGCCATAGGTTTCTGCCGCTTCCTCATACTGACCGCTGCCAATGCCGAACAGGTGCCAGCCATCGCCGAACACGCCGTCGTTCATCCAGTCCGTAGCGGCGGAACCGACCGTCACCATGGAGAGGTAGTACACAAGGAACATAATGAGTGCGAAAATCGGAAGACCGAGCCAACGGTTGGTGACGATCTTGTCGATCTTATCGGACGTGGTCATGCCGCCCGCTTTCTTCTTTTTGTAGCAGGCCTTGATGATGGAACCGATGTAGATGTAACGCTCGTTGGTGATGATGGATTCCGCATCGTCGTCCATCTCTTTCTCAACCGCTTTAATGTCCGTCTCAATATGTGCGAGTACCTTCGGATCCAGATTGAGAGAAGCAAGAACCTTATCGTCTCTTTCAAAGAGCTTGATTGCGTACCATCTCTGCTGTTCCTCAGGCATATTGTGAACGACCGCCTCTTCGATGTGTGCGATGGCGTGTTCTACACTGCCGTTGAAGGTGTGCATCGGAATGGTCTTGCCGTTCTTGGCTGCGTCGATGGCGGCTTCCGCGGCTTCCATGATCCCGTCACCCTTCAGAGCGGAAATCTCTATGACCTTGCAGCCGAGCTGACGGGACAGTTCATTCGTGTTGATGACGTCCCCATTCTTCTTGACAACGTCCATCATGTTGATGGCGATGACAACCGGGATACCAAGCTCGGTGAGCTGTGTGGTGAGGTACAGGTTACGCTCAAGGTTCGTGCCGTCGATGATATTGAGGATCGCGTTCCGACGTTCGCCGATCAGATAAATTCTGGCAACGACC
>USGH01000066.1 GCA_900554225.1 uncultured Eubacteriales bacterium
AAGATTTCCCGTCCCCGGCACAGAAAAAAACGCGCGTTCTCCGTTTTTCGTGGAGTACACGCGTTGCTTTCATAGATTTTATTCGTTTTATGTGGGCCTCACCCTCTGTGGTAGAACCAGAGCTTTGCTGTACGTGGTTCGTGAATCACCATAGAAAAGCGGGATGCCTTCTCCCCGGTCATACACACCGTTTCGCCGGAATCTGCATCTGTGAATGTGTAGGTCGCCATCGGCTCCAGTCCGCGCAGCCGTAGTACCGCACGGTCGTTCACCGATTTTGGACGGCGGAAGCAGAGGAGGATCCCATCGCCGTCCTCCGGTCGGTTGTACTGATGGCAGCACCACACATCGTCTCCGGTCGCGTCGCTGGCAATCGAGTAGAAATCTGCGGTGAGATACGGGCGCACACGGAGATATTCGGCAAAGATCGGACGCATAGCCTGGGTGGATACCGCATCGATCTCCTGATCCGCGTACATCCACGCCTCGGTCGTCATCGCGGGACCGTTACAGCTCCGGCAGCGATACCAGTCTCCGGTCAAAATGCCGCTTCCTGTGCCGGAATACGGGATCCAGCGCGCGATACCGGTCGTGTGGCACTGGGCAGTCTCCGGCGGCGTGTCTCCCGGGCATTGTGCGTCACTGCGCCAGAGCGGAATGGAGCGGGAGAGCATTTCAATATCGTTGCGGCGACCGCCGGATGCACAGTTGTCGATCAATAGCCCCGGATTGGCGGAAAGCAGAGCGTCCCACAGGCGATACAGTCCCATAATATGGCGGATTTCGTGGATCCCGCGTCTGTGCTCTTCGTCGTTGGCGCGCCAGATGGGGAGCGGATCGAAATTGAAATCCTGCCGATAGCAGCGCAGATGAAGCTTTTTGATATAGCCGTCGAGCATCGCAAATGCCGCGTCCCATGCCTCCGGATTGCCGCGCCTTCTGCCAATCGGTACCGTGGAGCGCGCGTTCCGGTTCAAACCAGAGAAGCATTCCGTATCCGTTTTCCGCACAGGCAGCGGAGACCGATTCCATTTCGTCCGGATGACAGTGCGGATTGACGTTCCAGCTGCCGGTATGCGCGCCCCAATCGCCGATAAATTCGTTCGGGCAGTCCGTTTCGCTGTGTCCGTACCAGCCCGCGTCAATCCAGTAAAGATCCGCCGGAACCCCGTATTGCCGGAGTGCGCGGAGCTTGCGGACCATCTGCGCAGAGGTCATGGCACCCCACGCGGAGACGCAAAGCGGTCCCTGTTCCGGAACTCCGTGCTTCCCCATCGGCGAAAACTCGTTTTTCATCAGGCGGCGGAATGCATTGTGTCCCTCCTCGGATCCGTTTTCGTATGGAAGGATTACCATGGAGGCGGTGCGTATCCTCTCGCCCGGCTCCAGATAGAAATCCGCATCCGGCAGTCCGGCATCGATGGTCAGCCCGCCCGCATTGTCCATCGCGAAGCGCGCCGCCCAGTGACCCGTCCAGCCGATGGCAAATAAAAGTCCACGCTCTCCGTCTCCCACTTCAAAATACGGTGCCAGTCCCTCGCAGCTTCGTCCGGTCGGATTCTCGTAAGCACGTATATCCCCGGGTGCCAGCCGTTCTGCATATGCGTTGTACTCGTCGCGCACCCAATTGGAGCCGATGTGCCGGTACACATACGCGCAGTTCTCCGCCGCCATCAGATTCGCGGGTCTGGGCGTGTACCGCGTATTCCATCCCGCCGTGCAAAGGTGACAGTCGTGCATTTCACGGATCTGTCGGGTGCTGCCGTACCCGGTATTCTCAAAGTACAATACCCAACGCAGTGCCGGATATGCGGGATATGCCGTGACCTCTGCGGTGACGGTCAATCCGTCCGGATGGCGGTAGATATAGGTAGTGTGGGCGGCATCTGTTCGTGTGGTTTCGGTCTGTATATCCGATGCGAAAAACGATGCGTCGCCGTAGATGAAGTCGAAATACGGTTTGTCGGGGTTCCACTGGATCGTCATGGCGGTTGTCCTCCGGTTCTGCTGATTTTTTCATTTTTCCGCGTTCCCGTGATGGTCGCGTGATTCTTTGCTGCTCTTTTGCGGGAGAGGGGTGGATTGGTGTACGAATCTGTCTTTTTCAAACGCATAGATGAACCGTTTTTGCATTCTGCACCTTCATTATAGCAAAAAAGCAGGGAGAATGCAAGACTCTCCCTGTGATTTTTTGTGTATTTTTACAATATCGACAATCGTCGCTTATTTTATCGGTCTTGCCGCGTCCACCTTTGCGATGAGCGTCCTGCCGAGATCCGCCATGAACCGCACGGCATACGGAAGGGCTTCCTTATCAAAGCGCACGAGGAAATTGTCCGCCTCGTAGGTGAAATCGCCCTGATAATCGATCTCCCCGAGGGCAGTGGTGATCTTGTCCCAGTGCATCTTGCAGCCCAGAGCGTATGGAATCGTATGCGTATCGTTCCGGTAATCGTTGTCGTGTACGTGGAGCGCGCCGAGCCGTTTGCCGCCCAGTGCCCGGATGGCGTGATCCGCTTCATCGCCGACCAGACCGCAGTGACCGAGATCGAGACATACCGTGAACGCTTCGGGATTCAACTCGTCCACGTATTCCGCCAGATCCTCACCGAAGGAGCAGACATTCGGAATGATGTAGCCGCGGTTGCCATCGTAGCCCCACATATTTTCAAGCGCGATCTTCACACCGGAATCGAGAGCGATCGGCTCCAGCTTGCGATAATATTCGAGGTTGAACGCCTTCTGCACCGCGCCGCCTTCCGGATGTGCGATCGGATGGACGACAATGGCTTTCGCGCCGAGCAGTCCCGCGATCTGGATCGACCGGGTGACGGCTTTCACAATGAAGGTATTGTACGCGTCGTCGCCGAATTTCCAGCCTGGAAACGGTGCATGCGCCTGATTGAAGCGGATCCCGGCATCCTCCGCCTGTTTGCGCAGGGTCTTTGCAAAATCCTGTAGGTCACAGGTATTCCACAGGCAGTTCGGATTGGTCATCGGGAACATGGAAAAATCGATCGCGTCATAGCCGGCGCGCGCAAAGATCTCCACGCCCTCCGCTTCGCCAAGGGTACGGAACACAACGTCTGTCTGGGTAGATAATAGCATTTTGTTTTCCTCTCCATTTGATATTCCCGCACAGGCGGGTTTTGTACAGTATAGCAAATTCGCGCCTGTTTTGCAATAGGTTTTCGTTATTTTTTGGAAAACAGCGGGGAAAGGGTCTCCGGTGCGGACAAAAACCGCCGATACAGCACCGTATGCGCACATTCCTGCCAGGCACGACGTGTGATCCCCTGTTCGCCGATCTCGTATATCGTGGCTCCCGGAAACGCGGTCAGGATCGGAGAATGTGTGGAGATGATAAACTGGGAATCCCGCTGTACCAGAGAATCGATGATCTCAAGCATTGCAATCTGCCGCGCCGGGGACAGTGCCGCCTCCGGTTCATCGAAGAGATACAGCCCATTTCCGTACAGTCTCTCGTTCAAAAGCGCGAAAAAGCTCTCGCCGTGGGAGGATTCGTGCAGGGCGCGCTTCCCATAGTAGGACGAGATCTTCGGAGACGCATCCATGGGAGTTTCATCAAGCTGTTCGATGTAGGTCGCGACGTTGTAAAAGGTCTCCGCGCGCAGAAAATAGCTGTCCCGCCATCGTTTGCCGCCCCGCCGACATAGCCGCATATACCGCCACAATCCGCTCTCGCTTTCCCGTGTAGCGAATCGGTAATTCCGACCTCCGCCCTCCGGATTCATCCCGGCACAGGCTGCCAGGGCTTCCAGAATGGTCGATTTGCCGCTGCCGTTTTCGCCGACGAGAAAGGTCACAGGGGAAGGAAAATCGAGTGTGCATCCATCGTCCGCAAAGCATGGCAGGTCGGTGAGCCAGCGATCCTCCGGCAACAGATCGGCAAACGCCACCGTCAGCGATTCGATATAGGTCATACATCCTCCCCCTTGATCTTCTGCCAATACGCGCGCGCCGCCTGCTCCGTTTTGTTCTCGCCGAATTCGTAATACCTTCTCCCGCGCAGATCGGCAGGCAGATAGTCCTGCTTCACGTAGTGATCCGGATAATCATGCGGGTATTTGTAGCCCCGGAACTGCGGCGAACGGAGATGCGTCGGAATATCGCTGCCCAATCCCTTATGGATGTCCTCGATCGCGGCGTTGATGGCGTCGTGGGCAGAATTGGATTTGGGAGCGGTCGCCAGAATCACGGCGGCGTTGGCAAGGGGCAGCCGGGCTTCAGGCAAGCCAAGCTCACGGGCACTTTCCACACACGCGCGCACAATCACCGCCGCCATCGGATACGCCGGACCAATATCCTCGCTGGCAATCACCAGTAGTCTCCGGCACGGCGAGATGAGATCCCCGCTCTCCAAGAGCTTCGCGAGATAGAACACCGCCGCATCCGGGTCTGAGCCGCGAATCGACTTTTGCAGGCACGACAGCAGATCGTAATGCACATCCCCGTCGCGGTCAAAATTTGACAAATATCCCTCCGGTAGCAGCGCATCCACGGCATCCATCGACACGATCTTTCCGCCATCCGCTTCTTCACCGAGTCGGGACGCGACCTCCAGTAAAGTCAGACCACGGCGCACGTCGCCACCGGATGCGTCCGCCAATTTTGCAAGCACACCGTCTGCAAACGTAAGCTGCGGATACCGCTCTGCCGCCACCTGTTGAAGCCTTGCCAGAATATCCGCCGCGGTCACATGGTGAAATTCAAAAACGGAGCATCGGGACAGAAGCGCGTCATATATATAATAGTAAGGATTCTCCGTTGTGGAGGCGATAAGGGTGATCCTGCCGTCCTCCAGATATTCGAGCAGGGACTGCTGCTGCTTCTTGTTGAAATACTGGATCTCATCGAGGTAGAGCAGGATTCCGTTCTGCCCGAGCAGTCCCTCCGTTTCCTTTGTCACGTCGCGGATATCGGATAAGGATGCCGTGGTCGCGTTGAGACGGTGCATCTGCATTCCGGAGGCGTTTGCGAGAATGCCGGCAGCCGTTGTTTTCCCGCATCCCGGCGGGCCGAAAAAGATCATGGACGGCAGCTTTCCCCCGGCAGCGATCCGGCGCAGAATCCCGTTTTTCCCACAGAGATGCGTCTGCCCGACCATATCGTCAAAGGTCAGCGGACGGACTTTTTCAGCAAGTGGCGTATAAGAGCTTGTCATATGGTTCACCTTACAAAACGGAGCATCGATAGGGCTCCGGCAAATTGTTTTCACAGAAAATAGGAGGACTTGGCGAATGGCAGTTGAGATCGTACAGGAGACACGTGTGCTGCCCGGCATGGCGATCGGATATCCGCAAATCACGGACAGCGACCGCGATACGGAATCCTTCAATCGGTTTTACAGGATCCTTGCCGATCGTGCGGAGGAATATGCCCGCACGTGCCGGGAAACGGATGGCGGTTCCTTTTACCGGATGCAATGTACAGTCGAAGAGGATACGGCACTGCGAACCCTCTCGGTCATGGTTTCTCTCTTTCATCGCACACCGACCTCTACGGCTCTCCACCGGAAGCTGCGGCAGGTCTGGCGCGACGGTCTGCTTCTGTCCAATACTCTATAAGTATTGTAGGGGCAAGCGTGGATTTTGTCAAGAGCAAGCGACGAAAAAAACGGACTTTTATGGAAAATACGGACTTCGCAGTTGTGAATACACCGCGCCGTGATACACCGAAACAGGGTCTGTATCGACAGACTATGCGCGTTTTCTACACAAATAACCCGCGCTTTCCCTCATAAAATTTTCAGATAATGCACACATCTTCCTAAACTTTCGTTTAGATTCCGCAGCCCTATTTTTTCACCTTTTTCAGATTCTTCACAATATATACATTGCGGAAAACGAAGAATTATGCTAAAATGATAGGTAGCAACTCCTACCCGGTAAAATATCGTACCATGCGGTACAGAAAGGATGGACAAATGATGCAAAACGATGCACTGGAGCAGATCCGTAAGGCAGAATCGGACAACCAGACCCGGATTCAGACGGCGACCGAACAGGCTGCGGACAGGCTCCGGCAAGCAAGCGGCGACAGAGAGGTCCGGTTACGGGAAAAAGAAGCTGCGCTCCGTCGGGAATTGACCGATGCCTGTGCGGAAACGGAGAAAAAGGCGGCGGCGATCCGTTCCAGATCGATCTCCGACGCGGATACACATGCCCGGGAAATTCGCGCATCCGTTTCCGGCAAAATGGACGCGGCGGTCTCCGTGATTGTAAACGAGGTCCTGTCGCGCGCCGCAAAATCCTCGTGAGGTAGTGTATGGCTGTTGGAAAAATGAAAAAGCTGTCCGTCGTGACCATGCGCTCGGAGGCGGACAAGCTAATGACAGAACTGCAAAAACGCCGTTGTGTCGATTTGAGCGCATCGGTGCCGGATCCGACCGTACAAAACGCACAGCCGATCCACGCTGAGGAGGTCGCGCGGCTGCAAAGAAAGCTCCGCGATACCCGGCAGGCAATCGATTTTCTCTCGCAATATCACAAAAAAACGCGTTCCCTGTTCACACCGATAGCGGAGGTTCCCTTTTCCGGCGATGTCCGGGAGACTGCGGAGACGGAATCCGCGATTTCCCGTGCCGTTGGTCTGGAGGATCGTCTGCGCCGGATCGGAGGAGAATTGCAGGTTCTGGAAAACGAGCGGCTTGCTCTCTATCCCTGGCGCGGCTACACCGGAGTTCTGCCGGGAACGGAAACCCGCTTTACCAAAACGGTCTGCGGCACATTGCCCGGCGGTGTCGATCCGAACGGACTGGACACGGCGCTCGGTGCATATTCCTGTGTGACCGAGATCGTATCGGCGGACAAAACCAGCTCCGCCATCGCGGTGACGGCACACAAAGACGATCTCGACGCGGTTCTGCACACGCTTGCCGGATGCGGATTCACCCAGACCACCGCATCCGCCAGCGCCGTGGAAGGATTCGCGGACGGAAAGCTATCCCTGCTGCACACGGAGCAGACCAGTCTCGATTCCGAACGGGAGGAGATCCGCCACGACGCGGAAGCTCTCGCGGAAAAGCTGTCGGCGATCGAGGTGTACTGCGACCGTCTGACCACCACATTGGCACGGCTTGACGCGTCCGGACAGCTCACCTATACGGACACCACCGCGATATTGACGGGCTGGGTGCCGGAAAAAGCGACCAAAAAGCTTGTTGAGCTGCTTGAATCCCGTGGGGATGCCTATATGCTGTCCGATCCGGAGCCGGAGGATGATGTGCCGGTGCTGCTTGAGAACAACGCGATGGCGACTCAGTTTGAACCGGTCATCAGTCTCTATTCGCTGCCGGCATACGGAACCTTTGACCCGACGTTTATCATGAGCTTTTTCTACATCATCATTTTCGGGCTCATGTTTGCGGATGTCGGATACGGCGTGCTTCTCGTCGCTGCCTGCTTACTGGGTCTGAAGCTCATGAAACCGACCGGCTCGCTGCGCCAGTTCATGTGGATGTTTACGATGTGCGGCGGCTCCATGATCGTCATGGGCATACTGTTCGGCGGGTATTTCGGGGATCTCCCGGACGCCATTGCCAAGTATTTTCTCGGTAAGCCGGAGGGCTGTGATCTTGCGCTCTGGTTCAATCCGCTGTCGGAACCGATGTTATTTCTCTTTGTTTCCCTCGGCATCGGCGCACTCCATCTGTTCGCGGGACTTTGCGTGAAGTTCTATATACTCTGGAAGGGCGGTCATCCGTTTGCGGCAATCTTTGACGCGGGCAGCTGGATGCTTGTCTTTATCGGTGCAGGGATCGCGTTTGTCTCCATGAACATCGGCATCGCGGTCGTCTGCGTGGGACTGGTGATGCTCGTGCTGACCCAGGGACGCGCGGAAAAGAACCCGATCATGAAGGTACTCAAGGGACTGCTCAGCCTCTACGACATCGTAAGCTATGTATCGGATCTGCTCTCGTATTCCAGAATCCTTTCGCTCGGGCTTGCGTCCGCGGTCATTGCCAGCGTGTTCAACACCATCGGCACCATGTTCGGTCCGACCGTCGCCGGGGTGATCATGCTCATCATCGTCGGTACCATCGGTCACGTGATGAACCTTGGAATCAACCTGCTCGGCTCCTTCGTACACACGTCCCGTCTCCAGTATATCGAGTTTTTCGGAAAGTTCTACGAGGATGGCGGCAGACCGTTCACGCCGCTTTCTCCCCAGTCACAATACGTTCGTTTTGAATGATCTTTCAATAAAACCACAAAAAAAGAAAAGGAGTTTCAGCATTATGGAAATCTCAACCTTCTCTCAGTTCCTGAATCAGTTTATCACCGGTCAGAATCTGGCGATCACCGGTGCCGTGCTTGCCGCCACTCTCGCCGGTATCGGCAGTGCAAAGGGCGTTGCGCTCGTAGGAGAAGCCTCCAGCGGTATGCTCAGCGAGGATCCGTCCAAATTCGGTAAGGCACTTCTGCTCCAGGCTCTTCCGGGTACACAGGGTATCTACGGTCTGATCACCGCGTTCCTTATCCTCTTTAAAATCGGCGTCATCGGCACCCCGCAGGATATCTCCGTGATCGACGGCGTTTACTTCCTGCTCTCCTCTCTCCCGATTGCCATTGTGGGTCTTCGTTCCGCCGTACTCCAGGGTCGTGTCGCGGCTTCCGGCATCCATCTGATCGCAAAGCGTCCGGGCGAAGTCGGTAAAGCGATCACGCAGGCCGCGCTTGTAGAAACCTACGCCATCTTCGCACTCCTCATCTCCCTCCTGCCCATCCTGTTCTATTGATCCCGCAATCGGTACGCAAAACGAACAAAACCCGGTTTTCCGGGAGAATGGATGGAGGACATGAACAATTTAGATAAGATCTTACAAAAGATCGCAGCAGACGCGGAGGAACGGTGTCAGAAAATCGACGAGGACACCCGCGCCAGATTGTCCGCCATGGAAGCAGAAACCGCCAAACGAATCGCCGCCATGGAGGCAGATGCCGCCGTTACGCGGAAAAAGGAAACAGACGCGATCCTGTCCCGTGCGAACGCGGAATGCGCTATGCGGGAACGGGAGACGATCCTTGCCGAAAAAGCCGCTCTGCTCGACGAGGTATACGCCAAAGCGGAAAAAGCGATCTGCGCACTGCCTGCCGAAAAATACGGTGCGTTTCTTGCCGGACTTGCCGCCGATGCAATTGCAGAACGGCTGGATACGGTCCGGCGACTGCGCGAGGAATACGGCGAGGAGGAGGTTGGCACGGAGGACACGTTCGTTCTCCTGCTGTCCGGTGCGGATCGTGCAAAATTCGGTGCCGATATCTGTGCCGCCGCTGCCGACACACTGCGAAAATCCGGTGTGGATCCGTCCGGCTTACAGATCACCCTCTCCGATACGGACGCAAAAATTCCGGGCGGCGTGATCGTGCGGTACGGCGACATGGAGACCTGCTGTTCCATTCCCGCGCTTCTTTCCGGTATCCGGGAGGACACGGAGGCAAGGATCGCCGGAATGCTGTTTTCCTGACCACCGGCACAATGCTCGGGGAAGTCTGTGACCGCATGTAATGGAACGGTATGGGCTTTCTCAGATACGGAGACAGATATGATAAAAGATACGGAATATATGTACGCAAGTGCCAAAATCCGTGCCGCAGAGGGTAAGGAGACAGCGCGCGCGCGTATGGATCGGCTGGTCGAATGCCGCAGTGTCCCCGCTCTGCTTGCCGCTGTTGTCGATCTCGGCTTTCTGGAGGAAGGAGACACCCCCGACACCTTAGAGACTGCGCTCCGTCATGCACTCGATCATGCGGTCGCGCTGGTTCGGAATGCGGTGCCGGAGGAGGAAATCTACCATTTTCTATTGTACAAATACGATTGCAGCAACCTCAAGGTCGCACTCAAATCGACGATCCTCGGGAGAGACTACAGCGAGCTCTATTTTCCCTGCGGTACGTTTCCCGTCGAGACGCTGACCGACAGACTTGCCGCGGAGGATTTTACTGGGATCCCGCAGCATATGGCGAAGGCATATGTGGAGGCACGCGATACCTACGCCAAAACCGGGGAGGTACGCGCCATCGATCTCACGTTGGATCGCGCCTGCTTTGCCGATATTGCCGACAATGTGGAAAAGTATAAGGTACCGCTCTTTCTTCGGTATACGCAGGCAAAGGCGGATCTCACCAATCTGCAAACGGCAGAACGGCTTGCTACAGGGCACGCGACGCGCGAAACCGCTGCCGCACTGATGCATCGGGCGTATGTTCCCGGCGGAACGCTGCCGGAGGAGCTCTTCTTTGCGGAGGATGGCAGTGTGCGCGATTACGAGGAGCTTGCCGCGGTGCTGGAGGACGATACGCTGCGTGAGCTTTTGACGAAGGTGCTTTCCGACAAAAATCCGCCGGACGGCGCGTTCGACAATTAAACCTATCCTCTCTTTGCGGAGCTGCGGTTTCAGGCGTGCGGCGTGGAGATCCCGTTCTGGGTCCTTCAGATACGCGAGGCGGAGATCAAAAACTGCCGTCTCATTGAAGCGGGTCTGTACGCCGGATTGAAGCCGGAGGAGATCCGGGAAAGGGTACGGGTTGACTATGTCTAAAATCGGCGTGATCGGACCGCGCGGTGAGGTCATGACATTCCTTGCCGCCGGATTTGCCGTATATGAGGCGGAGGACACTACAGAAGCTGCCGCAGCACTGCAAAAAGCCGCCGGAGAATGCGCGATCCTCTATCTTTCGCCAGCCTATGCCGCTGCGTTGGAGGAAGAGATCGCCGCCTATGACGGTATGATTACCCCCGCGATCCTGCCGCTGCCGGAAGCGGATGGCGGTATCGGAATGCGAAATCTGAAAAAATACGTGGAACGGGCAGTCGGCGCAGACATTCTGTTTAAGGATTGACGCGCGATACCCATTATGGATACACTACAGGGCATATGCCTTGGGAAAGGTTAATCGATCAATATGATTGACGTTACAGGAAAGATCGTCAAAATTTCCGGTCCGCTGGTCATTGCCGAGGGAATGCGGGAAGCCAATATGTTTGACGTGGTACGCGTTGGGGAAAACAGACTCATCGGCGAAATCATCGAAATGCATGGCGACCGCGCATCCATTCAGGTATACGAGGAGACCGCGGGACTGGGCAGAGGAGACATTGTCGTCACCACAGGCGCCCCCCTTTCCGTGGAGCTTGGTCCCGGACTGATCACCAACATTTACGACGGCATTGAGCGTCCTCTCGAGCGAATGAAGGAGGCTGCCGGTGCCAATATCACAAAGGGTATCGACCTGCCTGCGTTGGATCGGGACGCAAAATGGACCTTCCATGCGACCGCCAAGCCCGGAGAATCCGTAACCGGCGGCGACATCGTGGGCTATGTAC